>QQUB01000877.1 GCA_008501835.1 Bacteroidota bacterium | reverse complement strand
TCTGGCGGTAGTATCTTACAAGGCTGACCATTTCGTTGATCTGGCTCTTAACCTTCTCCATACCGATGAGGCTGTTCAGTTCCGCAAGCGCTTCCGCCAATAATGCCTCGTCAATAGGTATATCAGGTAACTCGTAGCGATTTTCAATATCGATTTTATCGACATCCTGAAGCTGGATGGTGGCCAATTCTGCTTTTTCGAGCTCCTGGCGATTTTCCATCTCCATAATACGAAGTCCCAGGTTGATCTTTGATTTTTCAATCAGGTCGTAAACAAAACGGGCATTACCAAATGATCTGCCACGGGACCTGTAGGCCCTGACGATCATTTTGTCGATCTTTTTCTTGGCAGCCAGAGTAAGTACCACATCTTTTTCCTTGCAAGCATATTCCGCAATATGTGATAATTCCTGAGGCAGGTAATCGGAAAATTCAAAGAATAATTTAAACCTCGATTTCAGGCCGGGATTTGTATCCAGGAAGAGTTTCATTTCCCTCGGATATCCGGCTACAATAACAGCCATATCACCTTTGCCATCGGACATTTCTTTCACCAGAATTTCAATTACCTCGCGACCGAAATCTTTATTATCATCTTTGGACCTCGCTAAAGAATACGCTTCATCAATAAATAAAACACCTCCACGCGCCTTCTCAATGGCTTCTTTAACTTTGGGAGCTGTTTGACCAATATATTCTCCAACAAGATCTACTCGATCAACTTCATGGACATGTCCTTTAGAGAGCAGCCCCATTTTCTTGTACAGTTTGCCCATCATAGTAGCCACGGTGGTTTTTCCTGTTCCCGGGTTTCCGATGAAGACGGAGTGTACATTGATATTTTCTTTTTCCTCAAATCCTTTTTGTTTCCTCAGCTGGAGGAACTGAATGTATTTGGCGTGATCCCTGACTTGTTTTTTGATGTCCGTGAGGCCGATGAGCTCATCCAATTTGGCCATGACTTCCTCGAAAGTCATTTTATCTTCCGTAAGGTCAGGAGTCAGGATGACGGGAGCTTGTTGTTGTGGTAAGATAACTCCGGCAATACCTTCTTCAAAATCTTCTCCTACCCTGAAGGGAACCGTTGCTAATAAGCGGTCCATGAAAATAACTTCTGCAGTGTAATTGTCCGTCCTCCATGATTCCTTCACATCTGAACCCCAGCCTGCTGTCAGGACAATTTTTTCAGCATCTTTCTCCACACTCTGGAGCCGAACCAGCTGGCCTTTTAATTCTTTGGAACCATTGTAAAATTTAATGAATATTTCACAGTGCCATGGGTTGATGGTGTACAGGTTCTTTAAGTTGAGTTCTACGTACACATAACGGGTCTCTTCACTATTGAAGCTTTTCATATATACCCGGTCGTCAGCATTGACATCGTCATAGGGGCCTTCATATAGTTTGACCCCCTGAATAGAAAGATATGGATTTTCTTCTTCGTCCGTTTTTTCTCCGGCATCCTCAATGTAGAAAAATTTGGTAGCTACCTTTTCGCCATCGATCCAGGCTTTCCAGTAATAGGTACCTCTTTTCCAGAAAGATCCATGGGTTTTATTTCCCCAGCCTTCACGGATAAAGACAACGGGATCATATTTGTTGACTTTACGGTCAAAGTTCAATTCACAGATCTTCTTTTTGCTTTTGGCATCGAAACACTGCAGTTGAATATTGATGTCCCAGTCTTCCTTGTCGAATTGTTTATTAAAAAAGGAGAGTTCAGCATAGACATAGGCCGTCTCGTACCGGTCAAATACCTGACGGTACTTTTTTTTGTTATCGGCCAGCCACTCCGTGGAAGTATAGACCTTAAGGTCCTTAAACTTGTAATATTTGGGAGTGGTTTTCTGAGTCTCTTGCTGCATATGGAATTAAATGATTCTTGTCCCTTTTGTCTTTTTTATCTGATCAGTATCAATAACGCAAAATTGAATACATTGGTTTCAAAGATAAAAAGTTTGTCGACTAATTGTTGACTTTGCCAGATAATTTCTTTTTCGGTGGAAATTTTATCTTTTTCGAAGGGGAAATAGAATAGTTATTGAACATTTAAAGGTTATAGTTTTAATAACTATTGGGGTGTATAATCAGCTTTTCCTGAGAATAATGGGTTATTGAAAAATTGATTTAACCCCAATGGACGCAGTGAAGCCGCAAGGAGCGCAAGGATGGTTTCCAAAATTCAAGATTTCTTTGATCCCATTTTTTTACCACAGAGCCTGTCCCGCACTAAAGGCCGGGAGTACTCAGAAAAGACACTGTGGACAGAGAAGTCAAAATGATAACAAATTGAACGATTTGAACTCCTTGAACGACTTGAACCTCTTGAACTAGTTTTGTCCTAATACTATCCCTCATATTATATCAAACCTACTCCTCCGGCAACTGCAAAAATGAACCTTCTCCGATATTGAAAAGTTTGTCTACATTTTCTGCGGTGAAACTTTCAACAATGATCCTGCCAGGACCAAATTCAGGCTTTTTCTGGAACGCTACAAAACCTTGACGGCAGTTGCTGACCGTGATATTTCTCAAGAGTAAAACGGATAAGTCTTTGGAGGCGACAGCAATAGGGGAGTCTTTAATGGTTGTATCAAATACAGATACGTCACTTTCTTCTCCACAGCTGATTCCTTTGTCTCCGGGGCTTTCAATAAGACAATCAAAAATGTTGACAATACTTCCGGAAAAATCCATAGCGTCGTTGACGGTATTTCTGAAGGTACAGTTTTTTACTTCTCCTTTACAAAAATCACTGTCAAAAGCATCGCTGCTGATTTGACTAAACAGGCATTCCTGTAACAAAAATGTCGATCGCACCATGTTAAGGGCGTCTTCACAATGGTTATTTCGAAAAACACAGTTGTAAAAACGGATGTCAGATTCGTAACCGGTAAAAGCACCGGTGAGATGTTGAGAACCACTTTCCAGGGTTCCTAAATCCTCAAAAATGGAATAACGGAATACGGATGGTGTTTTTGTTTGTAAAACGGCCATTCCCTGCCCCGTCCCGTCACTTGAAGTGAATATTACGGGATTATCTTCCACACCATAAACCTGAATGGCACTATTGGAAATCAGGTAGGCCCCATTTGTCAAATCGATCTCGGTTCCTTCAGAAAAGGAAACTTCATATCCTGCAGGTAAAATTAAGGGCTCTGTAAAAACGTGTTGACCGGGGTAAAACATGATCTTCTGGCCCCGGACCAGGAAGAGCGTTTCATATTTCGGGTCATTAATGTCATTGGCCGCAGCATTATGTTGCGGCCTGGTGAGCTCAGGTGCTGGCCAATCCATGATTCGAGCAGTAAATATGGAGTCCACCCCCGGTAACTTGAAATGAATGAATCGTGCATTTGAATTTACCTCAAGTGAATACTGCTCGCCGGTTTGTTGTAGAGCTAACGCTTCGGCGTGGAGAAATTTGGTTGAATTAAAATCCCTGATAAGACTATCACGTAAGAGCCGGGAGAGGTATCTTCTGGAAACATGGGCAGGCAAAATTACCGTTGTATCCACTGGTTTGTTCATTTGTGCCCGGCTATAACCTGATCCTAATATTTCAACAGGCAGGTGGTGCCTGTTTTGCAAGGATAGATTTTTAGTTCCATTATTGCGTTGCTGTGTAAAAACCCTTATGCTTAAATCCTCATAGGGCAGTAGAAGGGAATGTACAAAGAGCCCATCCTGCAAAAAGTCTTTGTAGACCGGCCGGTAATTACTGAATTCCATCTGCAACAACCTTAACCTTTCGTCCCAGCCGATTTGATGTTTTTCAAGGAACCTGCTTAAGAATTTCCTTGAACTGTAAGTGTATAAATGTTTGAAATACAGATTGTTGAATTCATCATCCTGGAGTAAATACCCAAAGAGTCTGTTGGATTCATTGTTATTAGGATTTAGAGCTCCTTCTCCTAAAATGGTATATCTTCTTGGGGGCTTTCCACCAAAAGCATCAAAACCTATTGGTTCAAGCTTTCCAAGCACAGGGTTAAAATAAAAACGTTGGTTGTGCCAAATGATTCCGTGGTAGGCATTAAAAACATCTGCAATGGCATAATACCTGGCCAGTTTGTCTATGTCAAATACTTCCGTTGCGGGTTTTAAACCATTTTTAAACTCAAACATCAATTGCCTGGCTACACTGTATTGTTTTTTCAGAACTGAATCAGAAAGGGTTCTTTGTTGGCCAAAGGCTTCACTCCAGGTATTTTCCCAATCATCAACAGTGGAGCGGTAATCGTGGTGGATATAACCATGGTTTTCAAGTTGTCGTTCAATACCTGACCACATGCCTTCTTCGGAAAATTTTAATATCGGGCCTTCTCTTCTTTGCTGGTTTTCGACAAGATGTTTTTCAAAGTGTTCCTCTATAGCATAAATCCCCAGTGATTTTCCGTTGAGGGTAACCTCCGTAAATTCATATCTGGGCGTAAGAATACCTTCTTCCATCCAGCATTGGTGGACGAGCCATTCATTCAGAAAATACCTTGATTCGGGCGTATGTACGGAAAAAGTTATCAGTCCATTGTCTTCTTCATTAACCGGCTGCCATGCATGAGGGGATTTTACTTTGATACGGAAGGACCATTTATCTCCTTTGAGGTGGTCAGTCCAGTCGCCTTTTAGCCTTATTTCGGCAGGCATTTCCTGTCCGGCTGAATCTGCAAGGATGGCTTTTACCCAATCATTATCGGAGGTTTTAAGCAGACCTTTACGAAGCGCTTCATTACGTTTACGTTCTAGTTTTTTCAGGCCTTCCGGGCTTACACGGATATTGAGGTTTTTTATCCGTTCGGCATAATCCGGCCAGTGGCCAATTTTTTCAATAATTAGATCATCGAAAA
>QQUB01000837.1 GCA_008501835.1 Bacteroidota bacterium | reverse complement strand
ATATGGACACGGATGGAAATGGCACCATTAACGGTCAGGACACTATAGCTATTGCCCTTAACTGGGGCCTTACCAATGACAATTGGGATGAAGATGGGTTTATGCCAGATACAGAGATAAGCTTTACCCAGGAGGCTCCGTTTTTTATAGAAAGCGATACTGTTACAACTAACCAAACTGCCAATTTTGAAATTGTACTTGGAGATGAAGTAAACCAGGCTACAGATATTTACGGCCTTGCATTTACCATAACCTTTAACCCTGAGGTTACCGTTCCGGGAAGTGCACAGGTTCAGTTTGACAATTCCTGGCTTGGCACACCCGGACAAAATTTATTGTCCATTTACAAAGAGGATTACGAAGCCGGGGAACTGCATGTTGGGGTTACCAGAACCGATGGTTCTAATATTACCGGTCATGGAGATATTGGGGTCATGCAAATCACCATTAAGGATGTAATTTTCAGAGGGGATCTAACCGAAATGCAACTAGGTATTGAAAATGTACGAATTATCGATGTTACCGAGCAGGATATTCTCGTAACCCCTATTGAGTCAACAGCTTACATTGATGCAACGACCAATACCATCAACCCTGATCTACAAAGCAAAATAAAGATCTACCCTTCCCCGGCAACTGATAAAATTTTCATCAGTGCAGCAAACATTGAGGTCTCTGACATCGAATTGTATAATGCTCAGGGAAAGATGATACGTAAATCGAATCAAACCCTTACGGAATTAAGGGTTGGCGATTTGTCATCCGGCAGTTATTACATACGGATTCTGACCGATCAGGGCATTGTGATCAAACACATTTCAAAAATATAGTCCCATAAACGCGAATCTCTCACAAAGGGCCTCTTTTAAAGAGGCCCAATAAAAAAAATTAATCATGAAAAATATATTTGTAACACTTGTTTTGACTGTTTTATCAACCGTCCTTTTTGCCCAAAATGCCACACTTTCCGGTAGTATTACTGATCCCTATGGAGATAATGTTGACGTCACTTCCATAACACTTCTGGACAGCGGCGATAACATTGTTGCCGTAACATCCGGATGGGATTTCAATTTCACTGGTTTAACACAGGGGGAAACCTACAAGCTCACATTTGAAAAGAACGAATCGCCTTTAAATGGAGTGTCCACCTTTGATATTGTATTGATAATAAAGGATATTTTAGGTGTTCAGCCATTATCATCACCATTGCTATTATATGCAGCTGATGTAAATGCATCCACCACCATTACCGTTTACGATATTGTTTTACTCAGGAGGCTAATTTTGGCCATTGATTCATCATTGCCGGTCCCTTCCTGGCAATTCCTGCCGGCAAGTATCAATAGCTTTCCCGGAGCTACGACATTCAATGAAATTGAAGTGACCATGAGTGCGCAAAACATAATCGCAGATGTAAAAGGGTTCAAGATGGGTGATGTAAATGGATCGGCAATCCCTAATTAAGGACTGATTGTTAAAGGACAAAAAAGCCTCAAAGGTCAATGACTTTTGAGGCTTTTCTTTTAGAAGGCATTTTTCGCTCGTTCCGCATCCCGATAATTTCGCTGGTAAGGTAACTTCAGGAAGCCAAATGTACTTCCTTTGGCTCGAATATAAAAGCTAAACGCCTGACGATCCGGGGTCCAGTTAAACCCTGCTTCCCAGCAATGAATATCCCGACGGAACCCGATATCCGGGTAGGTGAGCCGTTGATTAGTGAAATCATAACCTATACGTCCTATGGTTATGTACCAGTTTTTTGACAATTGAATATTTCCCCGGACATCAATTGAATTTGTACTGATGATCAAGGTATCTTTATCAGCCAGGGTCCGTTCCCAACGAGCCGTCATATTATGGGCAATCCTGAAGTTTTCGAACAAACTCAAAAAATCATCTTCTCCGGATTCTTCCCTGGTATCCCTTCTGTCTTCAACTACCTCCTCTTCTTTTCCCTGGAATAATTCCCTTATTTTAGAAACCGTCAAATTTGAATTCAGCGAAAATGTTCCTCCGGTAAACTGCAATAACTTTCCGGTCTCCTGGAAATAAAATACTTCCACGCGTTCCCGTCTGGTACCCTCATCATTAACCTGATTGAGGTATGGATCCCAGTTAAGTCTGAACGTAAAATTCGTCAATCCCTTAAACAGCCTCGTTCGACCACTTGCGGTAACAACACTCCACTTATACTGGGGACTGGCAAAATTGTAACTACCACCGACATTGATGGTCTCAAAGATCTTTATTTTCTTGGCCGTAGAGTCTCTTTTGGAAAGATATTTGGCTTCAAAGTTATTGACAAATCCATAGGTGAAACGCATCTGCATTCCGCTACTAGAGGGTGCTCCGTAAATATTACCATCAAAAATGGAATAAGGATCATCACGATATTCATCGGGCGTACTAAAATCCCTTTCCTCGAGAAACCAATTTGGATTTGCTGTATAGTCAGGAGAATAAGAAAACCCAAGGGTTGGTTTGATCACATGGCGCAATCCCATTAAACGGCTGCGTTTAAATCTCAACGTTCCAAATATCTGGGTGTTCACTGAAGCAGACATATCAAATGTACGATAGGCTCTAAAACCATTCACCAGGGTATCCAGAGAATATCCGTAGTTCAAGGTATCCTTGGTGATTACCCCGGTTTCACTGGTATCAATATCCACCTCTGGAATTTCAAATTGTTCCTTCAGCAATGATTTACCGTACCAGACTTCCTGATAACGGACACTTGGGTTAAAATTGAAATACTGAAATAACTTAAATGAAGTCCCGGAAGATATGTTTTGTTTCATACCATACCGTGCATCATCAAGAGTCTGATTGGAAAAAAAGGTGGAATCAACCCCTGTAAATGTACTTTTGGCCTCAGAAGTATATTTGAATGTAATATCCTCATACCATTTCGCTTTTCCGGAACGCTGCTTCTTTCTAAAAGGATATAGTGTTTGAGTCTGGAAATTCAACTTTGGGAAATTAACCGTTATCTGTTTACTCGAAGTATTCTGACTATGGCTGAAAGAAGCATTAAAGTTAAATGGTTTGTCTCGCCAACTCTTACTGAAATTAAGATTGGAACTCAGTGAATTATTCAGTACGTTGTCCGCACGATTACTGACCGTACTTTGATAATCATTGATCTGGAAATTCACGGATCCGCCGAAGTTCATCGTTGGATGTGCTGAGCGATCCTGGTTGTGTGTCCAACGAATGGAAAACGATTTTGAAGAAGAAATAGAACCATCACTTGCTTCCTCTACTCTACGATCATCAAACCCAAGGTTAAAACTCCCGTTATACCTATACTTTTTGCGGTATTGGGAGGCAGCTGAAACGCCCCATGTTCCGGTAAAAAAGTACACATTGCTCCTTACAGACAAATTAAAATGATCCCCCAACGGGAAAAACCAACCTAATCCTTTCAGCCCCATCCCCTGATCAGCGGAAAAATCAAATTCAGGAAACAACAATCCGGTTCCCCTGGGTTCAGTAACAGGGAAAAAACCAAAGGGCAACCATAATGGAGTTGGGATGCCCATCAATTCAAGATTGAGGGGACCGGACACTACCATTTTATTGGCTATGATTTTTTGTTTTTTACTATGTACACCAAAATGTGGTTCATCCGCTTCACAGGTCGTAAAAATGGCATCTTCGGAATAAATGATGTCCTGTTTTTCTTCGGTTGAATCCTTTGGTGGCTTACTGATAAATTTAGACCGTGCCGCATGGATGATCACATCCTGTTGCTGGGTGGTAATATCATAAACAATCCCTTTTTCGGTCTGGAAATTATACCGCATTTTTTTGGCCTGGAATTCCTGGGTTTCATCTTTGAAAACCGGAAAGTTGGCCATCCTGCCCGTACTGTCAGGCATTCCTTCAGCCGTTACAATACTGGTGCTCCAATCCAGGACGATATGAGCGGCTTTGAGGTTGATGGTTTTATAATCGACAGTTGCGTCACCATATAAGTGAATCTTCTGATTAACCATATCCGTAATCATAGAATCCCTGGCAGAGGATATTACTTCTGCATCGAGGGAGTCTGAAGACATTTTATAGGAAATGCGTGGAGGTTGCGCCACGGGAACTATAGAATCAGTTGCCATGGGATCAAATCCTGAAGGAATGGAATCTCTGGCTGAATTTTCCTTAAGGTTTGCCGTTTCAGGTCGGACTTGGGTAGAATCAACTGCAGGATTTACCTGTGCCTGCGATATTTTTGCGAGGCCAAGTAAAATAAAAATAATATATAGTAGTTTTGTTTTCAAAGAGAGAATTATCTTATTTTGCAGATTGTAAGCCGGACAATTGTACCATTTTTATAATTAAATCCCGATCTTTCCCTTTATAAAGTATAAAGGTCTCAAAAAACATATTATGTTTAAAACTGCTGTCCTCATCCAAACGATCCTTTTGTCATTTTTGACGGGAACTCCAGTTGATTTTAACGTTTCTTTATCGTTTTCTTCACATTTGACTTCCTGCACCCATATCCAGGAAGAAGGTTCAGCTGACTTCACCACCTTTTCAGCGCACAAAGCTAATGATTTGGCTTTAAATAACCTACCACAAAAACAATTGAGGATTTCTCCACTGGAACTGAACCGGTTACTTGTAGAGCAAAAAACCACCGGAGAGTTAAAAACCCTGGTAATTGACCCTGGCCATGGAGGTCATGACCCGGGTTGTCTTGGGAAAAAATCAAGGGAGAAACATATAGCCCTGTCCATTTCCAAAAAACTGGCGGCAGCCATAACAAAAGCACATCCGGATGTAAAGGTGATTCTGACCAGGGATTCTGATGTTTTTATTCTACTCCACAACCGAGCGGCTCTTGCCAAC
>QQUB01000729.1 GCA_008501835.1 Bacteroidota bacterium | reverse complement strand
GAGTGGTGATCCAGTCCTTGAGCCTTTCAGGTATAGGTGTGTGAACGTCGGTGACAATGGAGTAAACACCCCAGCACATGGCTTTCTCTTTTTCCGGTGGAACATTTAAGATGATTCGAACGGCAAAAAGGTCGTATATCTCTTCAAAAGGGACACCCTTTGTTTTGAGTTTGTTCCAGATCGAATAAATTGATTTAGGCCTTCCGAAAATTCTGTACGGGGCATTGAGCATGTCAAGATGACTTCTCAGTGGCGTGATAAACTCATCTATATAGGCTTCCCGCGCCCTTTTAGTTGCGGCAAGCTGTTTGGCGATACTATGGTAATCCTCAGGATCTGTAATTTTCATACAAAGATCCAGGAATTCGGTTTTGAAAGCATATAAACCAAGCCGGTGAGCGAGTGGCGCATAAACATAGCTGGTTTCAGCGGCAATTTTAAGTTGTTTATGTGCCGGCATTGACCCTAAAGTACGCATATTGTGCAGACGGTCAGCCATTTTGATGAGCACAACACGTACGTCTTCAACCAGCGTACTAAGCACTTTCTTGAAATTTTCGGCTTGTGGGCTGGATGCGTTATAGGCGCTGTCCAGTTTGGTGAGACCGTCCACCATTTTTCCAACGCGGTTGCCGAAGGTTTCGATAATGGTTTCAAGGGTAACGTCGGTATCTTCTACAACATCGTGCAGTAAGGCACTGACTATGGCAGTAGGGCCCAGTCCTATTTCTTCTGCACAAATTTGGGCTACTGTGATCGGATGAAAGATATAAGGTTCACCGGACTTTCTTCGCTGTTTACTGTGCGCTTCAAAAGCCATTTCAAATGCCACACGAATCTGCTCTCTGTCATGGTCATCCATGTCAGATTTGATGGTAGCCATCATGTCACGATAGGCTTGTTCTATCGATGCCCTCTCCTCATCAGTGATCGGAATTACCGCCTTCTTCTCAACCATCTTACTTGCTGTTTTTTCAACTTAATTTTATGTGGTTAATAACTAAATTGTTGCTTTTTTGATTCTCTTTCGAGAAATAGAAGTTAAAAATCGGGAAAATTAAGCAAATTTTCACCCCTATGGAACTAAAATTGAAGTATTAACCTAAACATTTCGTAATAATCTGAGCCTGAGTGTTTTTTTTGAAAAAAGATTTTATCTTTGCACGGCTTTTCAGAATGAGTCATAAAAGTATGCTTAATGCCGTTTAAAAAATGGTGTTCTTCTGAAATAATAACAGACATGAATTACTAAGAGTTCATTGTCTTTTTTGCGGGTGTGGCGGAATTGGTAGACGCGCTAGACTTAGGATCTAGTGCCGCAAGGCGTGGGGGTTCGAGTCCCTCCACCCGCACTTGAAATACTATGTTGGGACAGAAGGAGATGGAAACAGCAAAATGTAAAATAAGGAATTAAAAATGTAAATGTTTCCTTGAATTATAAAGTTCCGGAAGAGAATCACAATTCCACATCCGGTATCTTTTACTTTTATATTCTACATTTTACATTGGATATTCTGCGGTTCTTCAACCTTTCTCCACCCACATTTTTAAAATTGGGAAAGAGGGCGCACTAGAAATTTTGACAAGGAAAGTCAGGAAATGTTCGATTACCAATTCATGATCGAAGAGTCCTCTCAATCTTATGTCTTTCCATTCAGGAATAAAACTATCTGCCCGGTTTCTTTCCGTTTTTTATTTTTCTTAAAAGTATAATCATATGCCACAAGTTGTCAGAAAAGACGTTGACAATTTAAATGCCGAGTTAACGGTAACCATTGAAAAAAAGGATTACGAATCTAAGTTTGTAGAGGAACTCAAAAAATACAGGCAACAGGCCAGTATGAAAGGTTTCCGTAAAGGTAAAACACCCATGAGTGTCCTTAAAAAGATGTACGGTAATTCGGTTTTGTCCAACATCGTTTACGATATCCTCAATAACGAGCTGGATACCTTCCTGAAAGAAGAAAAAATTGCCATTCTCGGCCAACCTATCCCGAGTGAAGATACTCCTGAAGTTTCCATAGATGTAAAGAGTATGGATGATATGGTATTCAAGTTTGACCTCGGACTTGCTCCTGACCTGGAGATCAAAGGCTTCAACAAGAATAAAAAGTTCACAAGATATGTACCTACTGTTTCAGATGAAAAGGTGCAGGGAGATATTGATAATGCGCTGAAGCAGTTGGGAGATCGTGAGACCATTACCGAGGATATCCAGGAGACGGATTCACTTAAAGTGAGTGTTAAGGAACTCGATGGTAAAAAAGTAAAGGAAGAAGGTATTTCCAGCCAATTTACCGTACTTGTTGATAAGCTTACCAAAAAGGCTAAAAAACAGATGCTCACGAAGAAGGCCGGAGATGCTTTCAAAGTAAATATCTTCGATTTGGAAGATGGACTTGAAGAATCACAGGTCAAAAAGTATTTCCTGAATATTGAAGATGAGAATGCCGAGGTAGGAAAAGATTTTGAACTGACTGTTGATGAAGTTACCCGCGTTACTCCAATGGAATTCAACGAAGATTTCTTTAACAAATACTTCGGAGAAAATGTGGTGGCAGATGAAAAGGAAGCTACAGAAAAGTTCAAGGAGCCTGTTCTGAACCATTATAAAAATCACTCTGAAGCCTTACTTTTCAGAGACTTCCAGGATCACCTGATGGGTAAAAATGAAATGGAACTGCCTGAGGTATTTCTCAGACGTTGGTTGTTGATGTCAAATGAAGAATTGACGGAAGAGCAGCTCGACGGGGAGTTTGATGCCTTTAAGGAAAACCTCAAATGGGATATCATTAAAGGTAAGATCGTCAAAGAAAATGACATCCAGATCACTTCCGAGGAGATCGTTGCGAATGCTCAGGGCAAAATCATGGGTTATTTCGGCGGAACTCCACTGCCTCCTGATATGATGAAAGATATGACAGACAGGATGCTGAATGATCAGAATAGCTTGCGTCAGATCCAGGAAGAGGTGATCTCTAATAAGCTGTATGATGTTCTGGAAACTAAATTCAGCTATAACGAAAAAGAGGTTACTACGGATAAAATGGATGATATCATTGAGAAAGCAAGGGAAAAAGCACAAAAATAACCGGGAAGATGCTTCGGCACTAAACCCTTTCTCTTTGAATATGTTTAATAGCTGTTCACATTCCTTAAAAGGAATTTTTTGACCAAATTTTAAACCCAAAAGGATATGTTCCAAAAGGACGAATTTATGAAATACGCTACCGGCCATCTCGGCATGAGTAGCATGCACCTCGAAAAGTACGCACAAAAAACTATGGGTGCTTACCCGAATATTCAGGCGTTTACTCCAAACGTTATTGAGGAAAGACAAATGAATATTGTTGGTCTTGATGTTTTCTCAAGAATGATGATGGACCGTATTATCTTCATGGGAGTACCTGTGAATGATTATGTGGCGAATGTTATTCAGGCACAATTACTGTTTTTGGAATCTACAGACCCAAAAAGGGATGTTCAGATGTTTATCAACAGCCCTGGGGGATCTGTGATTGCCGGACTCGGTATTTATGATACTATGCAGTATGTTTCTCCGGATGTAGCGACCATCTGTGTTGGTCTGGCAGCTTCCATGGGAGCCGTTTTACTTGCAGCCGGTGAAAAAGACAAGCGTTCTTGTCTTCCTCACAGCCGTGTAATGATCCACCAGCCCCTTGGAGGTATGCAGGGTCAGGTTACCGAAATGGAGATCTACTATAAACTGATCAAGGAACAACAAAAAGAACTCTACGATATTCTCGCTAACCATACCGGTCAGCCTTACGATAAGATCGAAGAAGATTGCGACAGAGATAACTGGATGACTGCCACCGAAGCCAAGGATTATGGCTTGGTAGATGAAGTGCTCATCAGAGAAAGTCAAAAATAAATTAATCTGTCAAATTTGATTTGACACCCTAATAGGATTAACTTTAAGTGTTAAGTTAATCCTATTCTTTTCAATGAAGTTGTTTAAAATAACTTCAAAATCAAAACGCAGGATCTTATGGCACGTAGCAAGGAAAAGATAAAATGTTCGTTTTGCGGAAGAGATAAAAGTGAGTCTTTGATACTCATAGCCGGGATTGACGGACACATATGTGAGCTTTGCGTTGAGCAGGCCAATGATATCATTCAGGATGAACTCTATGGAGGCAAAAAGGAAAAGGAAACGGAAAAAACCAAACACAGTTATTTCCTTCCCAGTTCCGTCACTCCCCAGGATATTAAGGAACACCTGGATCAATATGTAATTGGCCAGGACGATGCAAAGAAAGTGTTGTCGGTTGCAGTTTATAATCACTATAAGCGCCTGCGTTATGCCAGCCAGCCGGATGATATTGAAATTGAAAAATCCAATATCCTTTTTGTTGGTCGTACCGGTACGGGAAAAACCTTGCTCGCCAAAACCATTGCCAAATACCTCAATGTTCCTTTTGCCATTGTTGATGCCACAGTATTCACTGAAGCCGGATATGTAGGGGAAGATGTGGAAAGCATCCTGAGTCGTTTGCTCCAGGTGTGTGATTACGATGTATCCGCAGCGGAAAAAGGCATTGTTTACATTGATGAGATCGATAAGATCGCGCGTAAGAGTGACAATCCTTCCATTACCCGTGATGTGTCCGGGGAAGGTGTGCAGCAAGCTATGTTGAAAATGCTGGAGGGTACGGATGTTAATGTACCTCCTCAGGGAGGAAGAAAACACCCGGAACAGAAATTGGTGAAGGTCAATACTGAAAATATCCTGTTTATTTGCGGAGGTGCATTCGATGGTATTGAGAAAAACATCGCACGCCGGATAAATACCCAGGTCATAGGCTTTAAAAAAGAGGGAGATGGAGACGATAT
>QQUB01000289.1 GCA_008501835.1 Bacteroidota bacterium | reverse complement strand
CTTCCCTCTTTTCTTTCCCTTCTTTCTTCTTTCCTTCTCTTTCCCCCTTTCCTTCCCTCCTTCTTCTCCCTCCTCCCCTCCTTTCCCCCCTCTCCTTCTCCCTCTTCTTTCTCCATACTCTTTCTACCTTCTTTAATCCCTACATTCGATTTACTGTTGGTATTTTTGAATCCTTGATAAAGAGCAGGTTTGGAAAGGATCATCATTCGATTCATCGCACCGCTTCCGACCATTCCAAGAATGTTCCTATCTCCTCCCCTGGTTTCATATTCCTGATTAAAAGAAGTGTCGTACAGCAGTACTTCATTGAGGTTGCGGTATTCCCAGGATGGAAATTCAAACAAGGGAATTACTCCGCTGCAAGCAACCAGCAATTTGTCTTTGTCATCGATTTCCGTTTCTATTCCCGTAATAGATACCTTGTCCAGAAAATTAAGGATCATTTGTTCAAAGGTATCTTTATCTTCCACAGATAGCTTTCGATAAAACCTTACATCCCGCGACAAAATCTCCTTCCACTGTGGCGGAAAACTCCTGCGGGTATGTTTTATACCTCTGAAAAACATCCGCCAGGTAAGCCATGCAAAACCAACCACAATCAGGATTATTAAAGCTTCATTTACGGACATAATGGAAAGGTTGTGGGTTGCGGGTTACGGGTTACGGGAATTGTATGATGTTCATTGCGTTCGCAGTTTGAGGGCTCGTCCGGCTCGCTGTTTAATGTTGTTTGATATGAGCAGGAGGACAAAACTGGTTTAAATAAAAAGTTACATTATCACAAATTATTTTAACCACAGAGGACACTGAGAAGGCACAGCGAAAACAGAGATCTAGGTATAACTTCTTGAACCATTTGAAACTAATTCTGTCCACATACTTGGTTTGATATGGTTTAATGGAGATAAAAACCTGTCAAACCACATCAAACTATGTCAAACCACATCATACAATATCAAACCTCTACTAATACGCCGCCACAATAGACTTAAGCTCCTTCAGATAAAATTGTTCCCTTGGGGCACGACGCAGTTTATTCGTAGAAGTAAAATAGGAGTGATTGCTGATGAAATTAACCTGGACCTTATTCCATTCTTCTTCTGTTTCCAGCACCCCAAAGGCTTTTAACTCTTCAAACAGTGTTTCACCAATAGCATAGAAGTCATCCCTGCCGAGATAATCAAGATCAGCATCACAGATGATCTCCTCCAGTTTATTTTTTGGACTTTGAGGGATTTTGGTCGCCATGATCATGCCGCAGATCCGTTCGATCTCTTCTTCAGAATAGTCATATTTTGGCAACACCTCTCTGGCGAGGTCGCAGCCACGGGATTCGTGTCCGCTGGTGGTCCAGATAAATCCGGAATCATGAAATAATACCGCCGTTCTCAGCAACATACTCTCGTAAACCGGAATTCGTTCCAGGTCACACAATTGCTTGGTCACCTCCAGCACGTCATACGTGTGGTGGATCCCGTGGTAGGTTAGTTTAGGTGAAAGCTCACGATTGAGCTTATCAACTATGTATGCCTTGGCAGCGTGATAATTCATGAATAAAAGTTTTCTCAAAATATTATCCAGGCAAAGGATTTCTGATTATGACGAAAATCCCTTGCCCGGGTAACAACTAGTCTTATTTCTTTTCTTCCTCAAGCAGTACTACACCTGTAGCCATAAACTTGAGTTCTTCCAGAGGTTCCGTAATCGCTGCGATCTCCTCTGCAGATTTCCCTTCATCCTCTGCATAGTGTCTGAGTTCATCCACGGTAGTTACTTCTCTGTACGCTTTTCCTTCCATCACCACTTTACGCCCGGCAATATCTTTTGGCATAAAAAAGCCGTAATCTTCAAACTGAACGAAAAGTTCCTCCTGCTCTTCCCCACCGGCAATATTCATCCAACATCCTTTTGTTTGACAAACAGCATCAACCAGGCCTTCCACTTTTATACCTTCAATAGATTCCTGACCTTCCATCTTAGCTAAAAGAGCCTCATAAGTGATAGCCCCCTCTGCATCGATCTTTTCACCAAAATGTTTGCCATCACCTTCCGGAGCTTCCTCCCCTTCATGACTATGCCCATCATGGTCATGTCCTTCATGATCAGCATGCATCTCATGCTCCTCTCCATCGTGCTCATGGGTAGACGCTTCGTTCCCACAGGCCCACATGGCAAAAGCCGCTAAAAATAAAAACAGTACTTTCTTCATTTTCAAAATTTTTGAGTTTTGTTTCTAAAAAGGATAAAGTTAAGGAGAATTTAGATTTTGCCGGCGTTTATGTTTTTTTATACTTTTTCAAACACCCCTTTTCTCATCAAAAAAATACCGTTTCCTGCTATAACTGATTCGCCTACCTGAAAAATTACACAATTCACAGTTTTTAACACCTACCTAACAAAACATTAAATATCATTTTATAGGCAATAATGATTTTTCCTTAAAGTTTATTGTTGTAAACGAATAGTTAACCACTTCATTAAACACATTTCATGGTATAAACTTTTACACTTGATTTTTTGATTGCAATGGAGGAATATTCCTCAGTGACGAGTATGGAAAACAGTGAAAAAATAATACTCGGCATTTCATATAGCAACACGTACATCCAAATCCGAAGTTTATCATGAAAGAGTTCATTTTTCTAAGCCTCATTCTGTTGTTCACCCTAAACCTGAATGCCCAATCTGAATGCGTGCAAGGTAACTGCTACAATGGCTATGGTACCTGCGTCTTTCCCAGCGGCGCCAAATACATCGGCGATTTCAAAAACGGCAAATTACACGGCAAAGGAATTTTCTATTTCAGCGATGGTAATAAATACCTCGGCAATTGGGTAAACCAATACCGGGAAGGTAAGGGGCGTATGATCTTCAAAAGCGGGGACGAGTATTTCGGTGAATTCAAAAAAAATAAATTTTCCGGTGAAGGTGTAATGATCTACGCAAACGGAAACCGGTACGAGGGAACCTGGACTGAAAACAAACCCGCTGGTTACGGAATCTTTGTTTTTGTTACCGGGGACCGCTACGAAGGAAATTTCCTGGCTGGACTTTACTCCGGGCAGGGAACCATGTTTTATTCCGACGGTTCCCGTTATGAAGGGGAATGGGAAGAAAACAAACGCCATGGTCAAGGGCTCATGCACTATCCTGATGGTGAAACGGTATTTGGGCAATGGGAAAATGACCAATATCTCGCAGATTGGAGTACTATGACCTTTGAAGGCGACACTTCTACCATGCGAAATTGTAACGAAGTGTATTGCGATACCGGAGTCGGTAAATTCAGATATAAGGATGGATCAAGATATATCGGGGAATTCTTTAAAGGATCTCCTGAAGGACGAGGCACCTTGTTTTATGCCAACGGTGACCGTTATGAAGGCGGGTGGAAACAACACGCACCACATGGTCGCGGTGTGATGTATTACAAAAGTGGAAAAGTTGTCGGAGCTATCTGGGACTTCGGGAAACCTGTGAAAAAACTTTTCAGTGAAGCGGCCAACAATAAGCCTGCAGTGGTGGAAATTGAACAGGACAGAGAGGTCAAGATCTGGGCCGTCATTATCGGTGCAGCAAGATATACCCATATGCCGGTACTTCGATATACCGATGATGACGCCTACCAAATCTATGCCTTTTTGAAAAGCCCCGAAGGAGGCGCACTCCCCGATGAGCAATTGAGGCTGCTTATCGATGAAGATGCTACGCATGAAAATATCATGACGTCCATGCGTTCAACTTTTTTACGTGCCGATGAAAATGACGTGATCATGTTTTATTTTTCAGGCCATGGCCTCGAAGGCGCTTTTCTTTCCATCGATTATGACGGTTACAACAACAGGCTCGAACATACAGAAATCACTCAGATGCTCAAAGCAAGCCGTGCCAAGCATAAAATCGTTTTGGCTGACGCCTGTCACTCCGGAAGTATCCTGGCCGCCAAAACCAATATGTCAGAGGCATTGCGTCGATATTACGAAGCTTTTGAAGCTACCCGAGGAGGGACAGCTCTGTTAATGTCTTCCAAAGGAGAGGAATATTCCCTGGAGGATGGTGGACTTCGGTCAGGGATTTTCAGTCATTTTCTGGTAAGAGGGCTCAAAGGAGAAGCCGATAACGACAGCAATAGCATCATCACTATTGAGGAGTTGTTCCGGTTTATCCACAAAAATGTTCGCCGGTATACCGGAAACATTCAAACTCCAACCCTGACCGGGGATTATGACAGCAGAATGCCTGTGGGAATTGTGCGGGAAAAATAACCACAAAGACCTCCGAGGTTTTTGAAACTTCGGAGGTCTTTGAAGGAATGCAAAGTGCAGGGTGCAGGGTGATGAGTGTAGAAGTTGACAATCCCTAAATAAAGTTGACCGTTTCAAGGCGACACTATTGCCTGGACAAGCAGGATAGCAAAACGCGTTGCATTGTCGAAGAAAAAATTCTGAGGAATAATAGTAACATTTTAATACGGCACCGGATTTAATACCAAACGACGAGGAAATTCACCTTTCCGTCGAATTTCACATTGGTCAGGTAGAACCATTTTTGAAAAACGACTGTTGTTTAAAAACTTAAATTCATTATGTCCCTTTTGGACATCCCGTGAACATTGTTTAACAAGCCAATATTACATTGGACAAACTGATTGATCAAAATGATTACTGCTATTATTCTGTTTATTTTTGTCCGGTTCTTTGCCGGGAAAAAGAAGGGAGGCGAGGAGAAGAGTTAGTAAAATTGAGATTCCGGGCAAATTTGCCGCGGAAAAGCTCTTGTAAAGGGTTACTGGTTATAAATAATATTTTTTGGAAAAATAGTATTTATGTTCCAAACTTAACCAGCAACCAATAACTAGT
>QQUB01000793.1 GCA_008501835.1 Bacteroidota bacterium | reverse complement strand
ATTCAGGCTTATATGGAAAACCAGTAATGAGAGCGTAAAAAGAATATTTCTTGTGTTCATAAGATTGATATTTATTTAAAAGACAGTTTCCGCTTCAAAGCGTAAACTAAGTTCTAAAAAGTTCTTCCATTCATATCCTTTTGGTTGCGGGGCAGGAGCAGAGCCGAATACTTCGTTCAGCCATAGTTGGTTGGTAATCTGGAAATAAGTGAGCCGGTCGTTTATTCTTGCTGCTGCAATAAGTGTGGGCATTTCCGGACTGATTGCGTCCAAAGGGTGGCGAATACTGTTTTGATAGGCAGGTGGTGTTTCCTCGGGATGATATTGATCAAAAGTTGCAAAAAGTCCAAATACACCGTTTTTATAGTGATGCCGGTATTCCCTCCAGATTTGCCTGGAAGATTCAGGATCCACATCCGCCAGGGATGCTATCATGGTTGCCAGATGAGTGCCATGGGGCATTTCCTTACATTTGTCAGTATCGGAGAAAGCGCTGCAGGGCAATTTACTGTCTGGATATGTAATTTGCTTAAAAATAAAACTGGACCAATCCTTGGTTGGACGGCCGGCTGTGTTTTGACC
Organism: Bacteroidota bacterium; assembly: GCA_008501835.1. Classification (GTDB taxonomy): domain Bacteria; phylum Bacteroidota; class Bacteroidia; order Chitinophagales; family Saprospiraceae; genus BCD1. Next base: position 18,864 of record QQUB01000793.1, on the reverse strand, counting down.
TGTAATCCTATCAGTAGATTGTAAACCGAATATCAAATAGGTATTATCTGCAGTCCAGTAATTTACATCTCCATCAAAACTTTGCAGGTTTTTGTATCGTGATTTGACCAGGGTGCCTGCCAGGTAATCGTTCATTCTTTGGTGTAATGCGCTCAGCGTGTCTGTTCCTTTGACAATTTCGTATTGGGCAAGAATATTGTTGATGTAAATGATTTCAAAAATATTGTCTTTCCATAAACGCCTGTTGGAAACAACCGGATAATGATCCTCGTTGAGCACAAAACTGACGATTTCTGAAATGTTTCTGGTACATTCCCCCCTCTGCTCGGTATTTTTTTGAGCGTATTGGGCCATTCCTGTAGCTGCATGGCTCAATCCAATCAACTGGTATCTCTGTTGGTTCTCATCAGTTGGAAATTCCAGATTATGGGTTATGGTGTTGCCAATTTCCTGGTAATGGCTGTCAGTTAAAACATCTGATAATTCAAGTAATAACAAACCTAAAACGGAGAAGGCAAGGGTGAATCCTATGATCAAAAACACTCTGGCGGGGATGAGCTGTTTTTTTCTTAACAAAAAGAAAACTGCAATCAAAAGGATGGCAGGAATGAGCATAACAAGTAGTGCCAGAAAGTTCATAGCAAAATGTTGATTTTATAAGTTACTAATGTAATGATAAATGCTGAAAGGGCTTTCTAATAAAATTGAAATTTTGTGGGTTAGAACCGCGAATACACGAATTAGGATTGATTTTTTATTACACGAATAAAGAAAAACTAAAAAGCCAATAATAATTCTTGAGTGTTTAGAAGAAGGTCACCTTAAGTTTTAAACGGATTAGTTTTCCGTTTTTCTAACTTGCCTTCTGCCTTTGAAAAAGATCATATAAACCAACCAACTCATCAGGATCAAAATGGTACTGACAACAATAGGGTAGGAAGTGTCCAGAGAGGTTAGCCATCCTGCAATTAAGGGTGGAATGGCTGCCCCGACAGATTGCATGGATTGTTTGATCCCGAGGATCTCACCCTGCCGATCCTCACTACCCTGATCCGAGACCACTGCTGTGAGATTCGGGCCGGTTATTCCATTAGAAACAGCAATAAACGGACTGATGATGAAAAACCAGAAACTTTGCCCGGGGATCAACAATAAGCCAATGGAAAGCGAAAGGATTAACAGGGTAAAGGAAATAACCTGTGAGGAAGGAACTTTACCACTCATTCTTCTAACGATTACCCCCTGGGTGAAGATCAGCCATACGCCAACCCAGGCATAGAATAAACCGATGTCTCTTAAAGAGTAACTAAAATCTTCAATGAGGTAAACGGAAAAAAACTGGGTAAAGAAAGTAAATCCAAGCCCGAGTAAAAGCACCACAATAAAAATGATCCTGAGATTAGGCGTTTTGAATGATATCACAAGGTTCTGAACCCCAGAGAAAAAACTGATTTTCCTGTGACTTTTTTCTTTAAGGGTTTCCGGGAACCTGAACCTAACCAGGAAGATGTTGATAAAGGTCAAAATCGCAGTGAACCAAAAAGGGGTGGCATAGTTGAACCAAGGGACAATTGAACTGTCTCCAAGGATTCCAGCTATGAAAGGTCCGAGGACAAATCCAACTCCGAAAGCCGCACCAACCAGACCAAAATTCCGGGCTTTGGTTTCAGCAGTACTAATGTCTGCCATGGCAGACATTATAATGGAAATATTCCCACCCATGAACCCAGGTAGCATCCGGCTGAAAAACATTAACCAGAGGTTTTGATAAATAATGGAAACAGCAAACAGGCCGTACCCAATGCAAGTCCCGATAAGTGAAATGTTTAGTAACGGTTTTCGGCCAAAACGATCAGATAAGGCTCCAAGAAAAGGGGCTCCGAAAAACTGCATCACATAGAAGGAAGAAACAAGCAAACCGTAATAGATGCCAATGGTAGCTTTATGGACTCCTGGGGCAAAAAAGGTGGAGTCTTCATGGAAAAATAGGGTCGGAATTATAGGAATCACAATACCAACACCTAGCATTTCGATCAACACCGTCAGGAAAATTACGGAGGTATTGGCCTTTTGATTTTTCATCTATTAAAATTGAAGCCGCAATATAAGCAATATCCCTACAATGGTAATCGCCAGTTGATCGGGGAAATTCCGTTTTGTTCTAAATATTTGTTGGCTTTGGAAAAGTGGGCACTTCCAAAATAAGCTCCTCTTGCAAGGGGGGAGGGGTGAGCAGCTTCCAGGATGAGGTGTCTGTTGCCGTCAATCAGCTCTTTTTTCTGTTTGGCAAAATTTCCCCAAAGCATAAAAACGAGATTTTCCCGCTGCTCTGAAAGCTTCCTGATTACAGCATCCGTAAAATGCTGCCAACCCGATTTGCGATGTGATCCTGCTCTTTTATGTTCCACGGTTAGCATGGCGTTGAGTAAAAATACGCCTTGTTCTGCCCAGGAAGTAAGGTCCCCGTGAACGGCTAAGGGTATTTTGAGGTCATTATAAAGTTCCTTATAAATATTGACTAAAGAAGGCGGGGTCCTTACTCCTCTGGGAACAGAAAAACTTAGTCCCATCGCTTCACCCGGGTTGTGGTAAGGATCCTGTCCCAGGATGACTACTTTGACCTTTTCAAATGGAGTGATGTTGAAGGCATTAAATATCAATTGTCCGGGAGGGTAGACCTTTTTTCCTGATTTTTTTTCAGACCTCAAAAATTCGGCCATAGTTACGAAATAGTCCTTGTCGAATTCTTCACTCAGAACGTTTTTCCAGCTCTCTTCAATTTGAACGTTACTCATTCCCGGTCAGATTTTAGTAGGATTAAAGGTAATCAATAATTACGATTGGCAAGGATTATTTCCCATCCGGGCAAGATTTTTTCCGGCACAGCTCGAAAATTACCAAATAAGAAAAACGTTTGATTATTTTAGCATCAATAACGAAAGCAAGTGGTTATGAAGTTCTTAGTTGTATTTTGTTTACTTTTTTTTGAATCTATTTCTCCTGGTTACGAGTTTGAAAAAATTTATCGGGGGGATAATGGTTATGTTCATTTTGTATCGGAAGCACCTCTCGAAGTAATCGAAGCTTCTTCCAGGGCATTGCAGGGGATTTTGAATACGGATAAAGGTTCTTTTGCCTTTTCTGTTCCGATGAAATCATTTGAAGGCTTTAACAGCCCATTGCAAAGAGTTCATTTCAATGAGAATTATCTGGAGAGTAATCAGTTTCCAAATACGACTTTTCAAGGTAAGATCATTGAAAAAATTGACTTGTCCGTTGATGGAGCCTATAATATCCGGGCCAAGGGCAAGCTCACGGTACATGGGATTACCAAGGAACGCATAATCAAGAGCAAGGTCTTAGTGAAAAACGGGAAAATAAATATCAAATCCAATTTTACCGTCTTGTTGGAAGATCATGATATTGACATTCCAAAAATCGTTTTTCAAAAAATTGCAGAAGAGATCAAAGTTGATATAGAGATTAATTTAGAAACTCCGTGATATTGAATCAGTTACCATTGGCAAGGATCTTTCTTGGGGTGTTTTTGGTCATGTCTTCATGGCTTCATTCCCAGTCCTTCTTTTTCAGTGAACCTGAAAGGGATGAATCCCTTCGTGAACTGACATTGAGCACGATCTTTCAGGACAGCAGAGGATATCTTTGGCTTGCATCAGCCCAGGGGCCCATTATCTTTGATGGGTTGTCCTACGAATTATTCACCAAAAATGATTCGACATCCAATAATGTTTCAGCAATTGCTGAAGATCATAGCGGCAAAATCTGGATTGGTTATGAAGATGGCTCCATTTATTACAAGAATTTCGAAGGGTTGACAGCCTGGATACCGGAAGAAGGGTTGCCGGCAGCTCCCATTACCGGGATGGAGTTTACCAAAAACGGTCAGTTTTGGTTTTCGACCTATGGGGAAGGAATTTATGTTTTTGAAAACAACAGAGTGTATAATTTTAATACTGATGATGGATTGACCGGAGAAGATATTTATAGCATCGCCTGCGATGAAAATGGGCTTGTATGGGCCGCTAATGATGGGGGAATAAGTGTTTGCAGCTTTGCTGATGGTCAGAAAAAAGTGAATAACCTGTCAAGAGAGGATGGTTTGCCTGATGAAATTGTCCAGGTTTTGAAGAAGGACAAGAGTGGGAAAATCTGGATTGGCACCTATGAAAAGGGTTTTTGTTTTTATGATCCGGCAATTAAAAAGATTGTAGTTCCGGAAGTATCCTGGGAGGGGGGAGCCATCAATTGTTTTGAAGTTTTTCCGGACCATGAAGTTTGGATCGGCACCGAGGATAAAGGTCTTTGGGTATATGACCTCACCAACGGTAATATTGAAGAAGTTGCGGACAATGCTTCCTTCAGTAATGCCAAAATATTCGATCTTCAGAAGGATATGGAGGGAAATATCTGGATTTCTTCCAATAAGATTCAATTGACTAAAACCAATCGCCAGTTTGAATTCGTTTGGGATATTCCTCCCAACATCCAGGCATTGATCGTGGATGGTGATGGCACAGTTTGGCTGGGGACTCAAAATGGTCTTTTCAGCCTCCAACCGGGACTTCAGTCCTCATATGAGGAACATCTTGCATCACTCGATATTAATGTCGTTAGCCTTTTTGAGGATGAATTCGGAAATATCTGGATTGGTACATTCGGTGAAGGCTTATACTGTTACCACCCGGGAAGGGGAACATATCGTCTTTTTACACAAAATGACGGATTGACAAATGGAAGTATTCTCTCTTTGGACGGACGACCCGGAGAGCTATGGATTGCCAGTCTTGGAGGAGTGACAACTTTTGAGTATGATGAAGATATCCTTGAAAGCAGGCGTTATAATTCCAAAAATTTTAACCAAAATTCTGCCCTGGGGACCAATTTTATTTACAAAGTTTTTTTGGACAAACAAGGACGCGTATGGTTTGGCACAGATGGCAAAGGACTTGCCCTATATGAAAAAGGCCAAATAAAGAATTTTGATTATCAGGACGGAGCAGAGGGGCTTTCCAGTGAAGAACTTGTCGACAGGCGGTTTAAAACGGTTTATTCAATTACCCAGGGAGCTAGTGGAGATATTTGGTTTAGTACAGCCAGAGATGGATTATTTAAATTCGATGGTGAAAATTTTGTACATTTTACCACAGAAGATGGACTTCGCCACATGGAAATTTCGTGTCTGGAGGCAGACAGGAATGGCAACATCCTCATTGTTCATCCGGAAGGAATTGACCTGTTGAATGAAACTACCGGTACCATTACCTATTATAATGATCAGGTCGGATTGGCCAATTTTGAACCCAATTTAAATTCAATTGCTACGGATACGTCAGGGCTCACCTGGGTAGCAGGGCAGGAGTCAATAATAAAGTATGCCCCTGTTTTGGAAGAATTAAGAGCGGCTCCTCTTACCGTACTGGAAGAAGTATCTGTTTTCCTGGAACCCATTCGAAAAAACCAGGATTCCGTATTGAATCACAAACAAAATTACCTGACATTTCGGTATGACGGATTGTGGTTTACTGATCCTGCCAGCATTCGGTACCAATATATGCTCGAAGGTTATGACCTGGAAATGATTACCTCCAGGGATAAGGTTGCTACTTATTCTAACCTCTCTCCAGGGCAATATACGTTTAGGGTAAGAAGTACTCAGAATAAGGTATTTACCAATGAACCATTTAAAGAGTTTTCCTTTAAAATAAATGAACCTGTCTGGAAAAGGGCCTGGTTTTTAATTCTGTGCAGTATAGTAATTGTAGTTCTCTTTTACTGGTACCTGAAGATCAGGGACAGAAGACTTCAGAAAGTGAACTTGCTTAAAAAGGAAAAGATTGAAAGTCAGTTTGAAACACTCAAGAGCCAGATCAGTCCTCATTTTTTATTCAACAATTTTAACACCCTGATCACGATAATAGGTGAAAACCCAAAGCTGGCCGAACAATATGTTGAAAACCTTTCGGATTATTATCGGTCAATACTCACCCACAGGGATAAGGATTTCATTTCTTTGGAAGAGGAGGTTGAATTGGTAAAAAATTATAGGTTTTTGCTGGAAAAAAGGTTTGAGGACCATTTTCAATTGGAGATCAATATTAAACACTACGACATTCTGGTAGTGCCGATGGTGCTTCAATTGCTTGTCGAGAATATTGTTAAACACAATGTCATATCAAGGTCGAAAAAGTTAAATGCAAGTATCGAATATGATGGAGGTGACTATATAGTTGTGAAGAATTTAATCCAAAAGAAATTGACTCCCGAACGTTCAACAGGATTTGGTCTTCAGAGCATAATAAAAAGGTATGCATTATTGACCAATAAAAAAGTACTGGTGGGCCAGGAAAATGAGAGTTTATTGTTCTGGTGCCGGCCATATCAAAGAAATAGCAAACATCTAAAACACAAAACGCATGAAAGTACTCATTATTGAAGACGAAGCAGCCGCAACCCGCCGGTTACAAAAATTGATCAGGGAATACGATCCTCAGATCCAAATTGTAGAATCCCTGGATAGCGTTACCAGCAGCATTAACTGGTTAACTTCGAATGAACATCCGGATTTGATTTTTATGGATATCCAGCTTGCAGATGGTAATAGCTTTGAAATTTTCAAGTTTGTAAATATTATCAAACCTGTTGTATTTATTACAGCCTTCGATCAGTATGCGGTTCAGGCATTTAAAGTGAATGCCCTTGATTATTTGCTCAAACCCATAAAGTCCCACGAATTGGTACGGGCAATTGAAAAATATCAAAAACTCAACACCGGGAACGAGTTTAATTATGAGGAGTTCGCCAGATTAATGCGAAAAGATGTCCCTGAAAGGAGGTTTCTCATCAAGTTTGGACAACAGATTAAAGTCGTTGAAATGAATGAGGCAGCCTATTTTTATACAAGAGATAAAATTACATTTATTGTCACCAAAAAAGGTAAGCGTTTTCCACTTGATCACTCTCTTGAAAAATTAGAGGAATTACTGGATGGCAGTAAGTATTTTCGGATCAACCGCCAGTTTATCGTTGGCATAGAAGCTATTGATGAGATGTACGCTTATTCCAAATCGAGAGTAAAAGTTATGCTGACCCCTCCCTGTGAGGAGGATACCATTGTAAGTACAGAACGTTCCCCTTATTTCAAAAAATGGCTCACAGGGGAATAATCTCGTTCGGTAGTTAATAATTCCCGTTCAGTAATTTTCCAATCTCGTTTTTATCACATTGCAGTATATTTCGGCGTATTGAAAAAAACGCCTGAAAATGATTGCCAACGTTACCAAAAGATATTCCCTTTTATGTGGTATTGTTTTGTTGCCCTTGTTCAACCTGCTTGCACAATGTGATGCATTATTCTCCTATTCAGTAAATGGTTTAACAGTTACTTTTTCGGATAATTCAACCACACCGCCTGAAGATCCTGTCATTGGGTGGACCTGGGATTTTGGCGACGGAAATTCTTCAAATTTGCAAAACCCGGTCCATACTTATCTGGATGAAGAGGACCTCATGGTAACTTTGACCATCCTTACTCAAAATGGATGTACAGCAACGACAACAGTTACTATTGATTTGGAACCGTGCCTGTTAGATGTAGATCTTTCACTGGGAAATTGTGATGCCGATGGAAATGTCGAAATTAGTATCCTTATTAATGATGTGCTGGACAATGCTCGTGATGTATCGGTCTTGTTGGATAATCAAACTTTAAGCGGAAGTCCATTCGAAATATCACAGGAAACCCCTGTTCAATTGACCACAACTTTGCCGGGGGATGGCCTGGAACATACTTTAGTGGTTACTTCAACAGACATCCTTTCCTGCCAGACTACAACCATTTTTATGCTGCCTGATTGTAGTTCGGATTGCTTTTTGTCAGGTTTAACCCTGGACTTTTCCAATGGAACTTCCCATACCATTATTGTTGGGCCCGGGGGTGGGAATTCCTTTTCTCCCCAACAAGTGACCATGGCCTTGGGAGATATCGTAAACTTTATTTGGGAGGATGATGGTCATAGTACTACTTCGGACGCCGTATCAGGGAATGATTCCTGGAACTCCGGCCTTTTGGGGATAGGCGCTCAATATGCAGTAAATATTCAAAATCCCGGGGTTCACCCATATTATTGTATTCCTCACGGTGGACCTGGAGGTGTTGGCATGTCCGGACAGATCATTGCCAATTGTCCTGAAAATAATTCTTTTGACCTGGCGATAGAATTTCAATCATCTCAGGCCTCTTCAGGAGGATATCAGGTAAAAGTTGATGATGTTTCAGTTCCTGGCAGTCCTTTTGCATACAACGGCACTGGCATCCAGAGCCTTTTTATTAATCTGCCGGGAGATGGTTTGTCACATACTGTTCAAATTGTGGATGTTGATGATCCCACTTGTATGCTATCAAGGGTCTGGGATGCTCCGGATTGTGGGCAGGCTCCTCAGTGCGCATTGGAAGTGACTGCAAGTGAAGTGTCGACCTGTGATCCTCAAAACATGGTTGAGGTACAGCTGGATATTAGTTCGGTCAATGGAGGCCCCAGCGGTTTTAATGTTTTTCTGGATGGAATCTCTGTTACCGGGAACCCCTTTATGTACCAGGCGGGAGGTCAGACACAGTTGATTATTCAGGTTCCAGGTGATGGAGGAACCCACTTGTTAACCGTTGAAGATATCCAGGATCAAGGTTGTTTTGCGGAAGTATCCTTGGTGACCACAGACTGTTCCTTGGGATGCGGAATTACAAACTTGCAGGCTGTGACGGGCAGTTCTGTAACCCATATTGTCAATGTTGAGGATTTTCAGTTCAATCCAGCTCATATCACTATTGCAGCAGGAGACATTGTAGAATGGCAGTGGACAGGCGATATTGCTCATACCACAACTTCAGATGCATCCGATGGCCCAGATAGCTGGAATAGTGGGTTGCTGGGGAACGGGGAGATTTTTCAATCTCCTGTTCTGTCAGCCGGGATTCATCCTTATTATTGTATTCCACATGGTGGTCCCGGAGGGCAGGGAATGTCCGGTTCAATTACTGTTCTTCCTGATTGTACAGAGGGGATGGTGCCTGTAAATTTGAATTTCGATCAGATGATTACGGGTAATAATGGGTTTGACTTGTTTGTTGACGGCATAAACACTGGCAATTTTGCGTATGGAGCCAACGGATCAACCTCATTGGTGGTATTTATTGCAGGTGACGGACAAATGCATTCCATTGAGGTCAGGGATGCTGATCTACCAGATTGTAATGCCCAAACAAATATTATTACTGCCAATTGTAATGCTCAAACCTGTCAAATTATTTTAGGAGCAACCGCTGCTGAAGATTGTCTGGATGGTTTTGTCAATGTAGAAATGGTGATTGAGGATAATGGAGGGGGAAGCAATCTTGGATTCCAGTTGCAGTTAGATGGAATTATTATTGATACTATTGCTTATTCCGGAACAGGTACAACAACGATAAACCTCCCGGTATTAGGGGATGGTCTTGAACACAACCTGGCTGTAACGGATTTAGGGGATGCACAATGTTCATCTTCAGTTTCTTTGACTGTTGCAGACTGTAATGAGCCCTGTAGTTTATCAAACCTTACCGCTGAAGTAGCCGGGACCGTTGGCCCGCAAAAACATATCGTTGAGGTAGCGGATTTTGAATTTATACCGAGTGAATTATCCATTGCGGTTGGCGATACTGTTTTATGGATCTGGTCAGGTAACATTGCGCATACAACAACTTCTGATACAGAAATCGGTCCTGATAGCTGGAACAGTGATTTGTTGACTCAAGGTGGAGAATTTGAGATTGTCATTACAACAGAAGGGTTTCATCCATATTATTGTATTCCACATGGTGGTCCCGGTGGACAAGGAATGTCAGGCTCTATCAGTGCTTTCCCGCCTCCACCTCCATGCGACAGTTTGGGTAATGTCAATCTAAATGTTTCGTTTGTCGGTACCGGAACTGGAGAAGAGGGTTACGTTGTTTTGTTGGATGGTACTTCAATAGGGAATTATGCATATTCTGCTCAGAATCCAAATAATTTAACTGTTCTATTGCCAGGGGACGGACTTCAGCACGAGATTGAAATTGCCGATGTATTAGCCCCGGATTGTAATATTGCTACCAACATTGTAATTCCACTTTGCGACACAACTGGCAATTGCATAGTAGATCTTGAAGCCCAAATTGTTGGTGAATGTGATGAAAACAATAATGTAGCGGTCTCATTAACTACAACAGGTAGTGATACAGGAAATGGTTTCCAGGTATTTTTAGATGGGGAATTATTTTCACTGGATACTTTTCTATATGCAGTAACTCCAGTTATATCCTTACCGGGATCAGGGGAAACTCATCTAATCGAGATTGTGGATATTGATTTTCCCGAATGCACTGCATCGGTATTCATTGAACTTCCATATTGCACACAAGAGTGTTCATTGGAATTGGGTTATGAACAAATTTCAGGTTGTAATGATGAAGGAAATGTTGAGTATAACTTAATAATGAGTGTAAGCAATCCTGGAAACTCGGGTTATAGTATTTATGTTGATAATCTGCTTTTACCTGGAGCTCCATTTCCATATGATAGCTCCACGATTACCGTACCAGTACAACTACCTGGTGACGGTGAAGCTCATGAAATAGTATTTACGGATGATGAACTAATTACCTGTAGTGATACGGTGGTAATTGTAACAGATAATTGTGATGTACCCTGTGAATTAAGTAATCTCGAGATATTCTATCAGGTTGCACAGGTTCATCTCGTTGAAGTCAGGGATTTTGATTTTTTCCCAAAAGAAATTCAGGTGGATGTTGGCGATACCGTTCGATGGATCTGGACAGGCGATATTGCTCATACAAGTACGTCGGATGCGATTTCTGGAGATGATACCTGGAACAGTGGATTGCTGGAAAATGGAGCTGTTTTTGAGGTAGTCATTTCAACCGCAGGATCACATCCTTATTACTGCATTCCTCATGGAGCACCGGGTGGCGAAGGGATGTCCGGGACGATAACTGCATCGGAACCATGTGAAGACGGTGAACTGGATATGCTTTTCAAATTTTCAGGACAAAGTCTTGGCCTGAATGGATTTCAGGTCTTTATTGATGAAGAGGAACTTTCCGGAAGTCCCTTTCCATACATGGAACCGGAAAACGAATTATACCTGAACCTGGCCGGAGATGGGCTGGAGCATAATATTTCCATAAATGATTTTGATGTTCCTGAATGTTTTTTGGACAGCCTGTTTATTATGCCGGATTGCAGTGATCCCTGCTGGACCTTTATGACTTCTTTCCATTACGAAACAGATCTATTGACCAAAGAGGTTTTTTGTACTTCTACAGTTGAAAATGCAATATCCTGGTTCTGGGATTTTGGAGATGGCTTTACCGCAGAAACTGAAAATGCAAGTCATGTATATGAAATGGCAGGCAATTATGAAATCTGCCTGACTGTACAAAATGATGATGGATGTATGGATACCCATTGTGAGTTGATCGTTTTGGAGGATATTTTTTGCGTTGCTGATATGTCTTATGAACAAACAGGCTATGAAGTTTTACTTACTGATAGTTCAATGGTAAGTGATTCCATCCTGAACTGGAGCTGGAGCCTGAATGGTGTGCTGTTTTCCCAGGATTCTATAGCGTATTTTGAATACGACACAATCGGAATTTATACTATTTGTCTGGAAATTGAAACCGGTCAGTGTTCTGATGAGCAATGTTGGGATATTGATCTTACAGATCCTTGTTTGCCCCTGGAGGCCGGCTTTAGTTATGAATTCAACGCTTCGGATTTGAGCATTCAGTTTTTCGATCAATCTTCCGGAAGTCCGGATAGCTGGCTCTGGGGATTTGGGACTGGAGACTTAAGTGAAGAACAAAATCCTGTCTATTATTTTGAAGATGCTGGTAATTATACAATTTGCCTGCTGGTCCAGGATTTGGCAAACGGATGTTTGTCGAGTACTTGTGATACGATCAATTTTCTTACCACAAGTCTGGTCACCCCACCTGAGTATCCTGCTTTATTGGTTTATCCAAATCCAATAATTTTAATGCATGAGACTACCATTTACCTGGAAGGTTTTAGGGATGATGATTTAGGAAATGAGCTCATTGTAGAGTTCTATAATATGGCTGGACAAAATGTTTTTGAGTCGAAAATACAAGGCGAAGAGGTCTGTCCAATAGAAGTAAATGAAAGGTTAACCCCGGGGATTTATTTTATCACGGCCGAATCAGAAAACAGAATATACAGGGCCAGATTACTGGTCCATTAAGATAAAGTTGGCAAGCTTTCCTATTATTGGCCTGCACCTGCTTAATGTTGGTGTGGGCTTTTTTTATTCCGGATAATTCCATTTTAAATTTTATGTCCATTTGAGCTGGCAATTATTCCCGTTGGGTCAGTTTTTGTTTCCTGACTGTAATACACAGCATAAATTTGTATCAAGAAAGCAATTAAACTGCTTGCCAACAACTTTTGAGATCTTAAATTATTACCTAATTGCCCTGCCTGCTAACAATTTGGTTTTGAGATCTCCATTAACCTGAAAAAATATCTTCTCAGGATCGCTGCCACAAAATAATGAAGGACGGGGGTTCCTTCTGTTTTCAAATTAAGAGCACATACAGTTCAATCAACCACTCGCTACATGCTGTCAGTAGTCATATCTGGGAATATATAGCAGGCGAACCAGATCCCTGGCTACTAACGGTCAAGGAAATCACCCCGCCCCCTTATTGGGGTGGTTTCCCTTTTAGGTTGTCAACTGGATTTTTATTCATCCAATGGATCATTTTCACCGAAGAAAGAAAGGTTTTCGGTACTAGCTGATCTATGTAAAAAAATTTATCATGAAGAGAATTCTTTCAGTTGCAAAAGGTAATACCAACCTGTCAAATGTCAGCTGGCAAATCTTTAGTAAAGGATTATTGATTCTTTTAATCATAACCATTTTCCAGCCATTAATGGCGCAGCAGGTAGACCTTGCTGAGGTAAGGAAAATGGCAACATCAGGAAATCATGAAGTGGCAGAAGCGAAACTTTCAGATATACTGGATGCTTACCCCGATTTTACGGAGGCGAGGTTACTGAGAGCTCATAATTTTTCATGGTGGAAAAAATACCAGGCCGGGATAAAAGAGTTTGATGCTGTTTTGAATGTCGAACCTGAAAATGTTGAGGCACTTGTAGGCAAAGGGTATGCAGAATCCTGGTCCGGTTCCGGAGATCCGGTAGCAACATTTTCGAAAGTATTAAAACTTCACAATGGTTCAGTGGAAGCGAGAAAGGGTCTTGCCCATTATTTCCTAATTAAAAAGGAGGCAAAAACTGCAGAACAGCTTTACGGACAACTCGTGTTAGATTTCCCGCAACAATCGGAATTTTTAGTTGGCCAGGGCAAGGCCCTGTTAATGCTGAATGAGCACAGAAATGCCAGGAAACACTTCAAAAGGGCACTGGAAATTGATCCGGAAAATGAGTCAGTTAAAAAACTCATAGAGGATTCCAGATCTGAAATTTCAGTTTTCGAATTTGACTTAAGCGCAGGTTATTCAGCCGTTGGGGGCGTTGAAAAATATGGGATAAGATCTTTCCAGGTCGCCTGGAATTTTGCCCCTCAATATACAATTTACGGACGCTATGATAACACCCTTTCTTTGGATAATCTGGATATGATAAACCGGCAAAAGCAAGTGCCCGGTGTCCTTTTAGGGGGGACAGCTGTCTGGACGGATAAGACCTTAACCAAAATTGAACTGGGCAACAGGTTTTTTCCAGAGGGACCAGCTCAGGCAACGGCAAGGCTAGAACAGGTTTTTTTCTTTTCCAACGCTGTAAATATCAAAGTAGGAGGCTTTTCAGGGGTAAGATCAAATATTGCTCCTGAATGGGTAGGGTATACCAGCCTTTATATTCCTGTTTCAAAATATTTTTCAGCCGAACCTGTCTACTTCTATGCCAGGGATGGTAACAGCCCAAACCCTCAGCACAGATTTATGCTTTCCGGAAAATTCAGGCACCCGAAAGGGATTGAACTTTCTGTCGGCGGCTTCTACGGTATTCCCAATATTTCCGGAGAGGGGTTAAATAACAAAATTACCGGTGGTTATGTGTTTGCCCATTTCCCGGTTTCTGAAAAAATATGGGTCAATATTTCCGTGAGCCAGGAGAATGGTGTGTTCAATCGCTCCAGAGTTTTTTCAACAGGACTCAAGTATAAACTGGAAAGGAAATAATTTTTCTCTCAAATTCTCAAACAAACATATCATGCAAAATATACCTAAACAACAAGTAATACCTCCATCTGAGAGTGCTTCTGATTATTCGTTTCAAAATAACGTAGCATCGGCTTCTTTTAATTCAGTTACTTCCAAATCCAAGTCTTTGTCCTACAACCCCAAGCCGTATTTGTACATAAGTGTCTTTGCAGCATGGATCGGCTCCATTTTTTGGTTTCAGCCAAGATTGTTGCAGTTGCTGGAGATGAGTTATAATTGGGCCAGCTGGACCGCACTAATGGTTTTTATACTTTTTATTGATTTTGCCTGGCTTTACGGATTTTACAATATTGGGGTAGTGCTTTTCTCTTTGATTCATAAATACTTCTCTACAAAGCCCGAAAAGGCACTTACTCAATCCTGTCTGACAGATGCTCCGGCAGTTGCACTTTTATATACCACTTATAATGATTTTGTGGAAGAAAGTGTTTTATCCTGTGTAAATCAGGACTATCCAAATTACACCGTTTATATTCTTGATGACAGTACTTCGCCTGAATATATGGCTAAAGTGGATGATTTTGCTGAACAATATTCTGATTTGGTACAGGTGGTGAGAAGGCCGGACAGGAAAGGGTTCAAGGCAGGTAATATGAACCATGGTCTGGAGAAATTTGCTACTGAAGAACCATATTTTGCCATTGCCGATGCGGATGAAATCCTGCCACCTGATTTTTTAGCCAAGCTCGTTCCTGTTATGGAATATGATCCGATGGTGGGGTTTGTTCAGGCCAATCATCGCGCTAATCCAAAAAATAAAACTCCTCTGGGGGAGTCTTTGGGAATTGGAATTGATATTCACTGGAAATGGTATCAACCGTTAAGAAATGACTACGGATTTGTAATGTTCCTGGGGCATGGAGCGGTATTGAGGCGAAAGTGCTGGGAAGAGATTGGTGGATTTCCACACATCGTAAGTGAAGATCTCGGGTTTGCCATTGAAATTCGGGAAAGAGGTTACCGCGGCCGATTTGTAGAGGATGTGATTTGTTATGAGGATTTCCCTGATACCGTAAGAGCATTCCGCATCCGCCATATGAAATGGACGAGAGGCACGAGTGAGTTCCTCCGTAAAAAAATGGCTTGGTTGCTCCGTGCGAAAAAGATTACCTGGACGGAAAAACTGGATATCCTTTTCCCGACTTTGAATCTACCGCTCACCTTGTTGTATTTTACTTTCATGGTAAATGCTAACTTACTTCTACCTTACTTTTTTGGACATCAGCGGGATATAACCTTTGTCTTGGCAGGATCAGAATTCAGTTTTCCGGTAATGGTTCTGGATGATCATTTTGGAGCCATTTATTCCGCAGATTTTTTCATTATTACCATGTTGACCTTTTTTGCACCGGTATTGTGTTTCATTCTTGCGATGGCAGCCAAACCCGGGAAACTATTTCGGTTTTTATCTCACAGCACCGTTTTATACGCTGCTTTGGGGCCACTTTCCTCCATTGGAGTCATTACATATATGATCTCGGGGAAAGCAATCTTCCTGGTAACAGGTGATACAAAACAAAAAGAGCATAATACTCAAAGTCGTTCAACCGGTTTTTTCAGGAGGATCAGGGAAGAATGGCAAAAATTCATAACCAAAAGCCATCCTGACACTTTTGCTGTACAGGGTTTTGAAATTTTGACAGGTATTGTCTTTGCCCTTGTTTGCATTTATATGTTCCAGGTTTCCTTTTTCGGTTTGTGTCTGGCTTTTATTTTGCTACCCGTGATGCATTACATAGGGTGGAACCATAAATTGATCAAACCATTGGTTTACGTGCCATTTGTGCTCATTCTGATTGGGGTAGGATTGGCCACTATGAGCCTCATTGGAATGCAATCTGTATTTTTTGGTTATGGGTTTCATTTTTAGGTGTTTTTTGAATGAGGATTTGGTTTTTCTGATTGGAAAAACCAAACTCCTTATTCAGTAGTCCTTTTTTCCGGTTCAGTCAAAAAAATTGTTTTGACGATGCGAGTGATATTATTTTTGTTCCTGAAACAGAAAGTTGAAAATGCAAAAAATACTGCCTGCTCTTGTCTTTTCGACCATAATATTCTTATTGGTCGACCTCACATCTTGTACACATGATGTCATCTTTGACGATGACATTACCATGCCGGTGGACACGATGGATGTGGAACCTCCAATCGATACGATGGGTATTCCATGTGATCCTGAAGTAGTTTACTTTGAGTATGAAGTATTACCCTTGCTTATTTCGAATTGTGCAGTCAGCGGATGTCATAATGCTGCAGGGCAGCAGGGCGGTGTAATCCTTGATAGTTATCAAAATCTGATCAATACCACTGATTTCGAGCCATATGATCTGGAAGGAACGGACATTTATGAGGTTATCACTGAAGATGGAGATGACATCATGCCACCGGCTCCGGGCAATCCACTGACCAGTGAACAGATTACCCTGATAGCCACATGGATACTTCAGGGAGGGCAGGATCTCGAATGTGATTGGGAAGGAGAGGAATGTGACCTTACCAATGTGGGATATGCTGATGTAATTACTCCGATTATTTCGACTTACTGTCTTGGTTGTCATAGCGGTGCAAATCCAGGAGGGGGATATGACCTGAGCACTCATGCGGGTGTCCAGGAAGTTGCCCTGAGCGGACAGCTTTTTGGGGCAGTGAACTGGGACGCTGGATATGTTGCTATGCCGCAAGGAGGGAATCAATTGTCTGCATGTGAAATAGATCAGATCGAATCCTGGATTGAGGCAGGCGCATTGAATAATTAGAACATTGAAAAAAAGAAAATATTTGGCTCTATGAAAATGACTTTTAAATACGCTCCTATTTTCGTTTTGGGCATCCTGTTTTGGAGTGGTTGTTATTACGATGTGGAAGAAGTTTTATATCCTGCTGATGACTGTGACACAACTGCTGTTTCTTATGCAAATGATATCCTGCCTGTTTTACAGGATCAGTGTTATGGTTGCCATTCAGGAAATGTGTTGAGCGGTAATGTTGATATTGAGGGGTACGATAATGTAAAGACCCTGGTTGATAATGGAAAGTTATTAGGCGTTGTCAGGTATGATGCAGGGTTTGTTCCCATGCCACAGGGAGCCGCCCAACTTCCGGATTGCGACATCTCTAAAATGGAGGCCTGGGTTGAAAACGGGGCCCCGGATAATTGATACTTTTTTACATTGGACTGTTTTAACCAAAACCTTTAAAGATGAAATTTTTAAAAATAGTAATTGTCCTCTTATTTATTGGCGGTGCTATTGGGTTTTATTTATTCAATAAGCCGCATAAAAACATGAATAAGGCCAAAGCTGATATTAAAATTGAGGCTCCTGAATTGTTTTCTGCCTTTGAAAGCGATGAACTGGCCGCAAACGAAAAGTACCTTGACAAGGTTGTGGAAGTGACTGGAGTAGTCTCAGAGGTAAAACAAGAGGATGGTATTATTTCCGTTGTGCTTGAAACGGAAGATTTGATGTTTGGAGTCATTTGTCAGCTGGACGAATATTCCGAGAGCAGGAAATCTGATTTTAAAATCGGAGAATCGGTAACCCTTAAAGGATTGTGTACGGGTTCTCTAATGGATGTGGTGTTGGTCAGATGTGTTGAAGTTTAATAAAAGTTAAAATGCAAACAAATTTAAAAATGAAGAAACTAATCTTAAGTTTATTGTTGGCCGGTATGATTACGCCAATGATGTTTGGGCAAAAAATATTTACGCGTGAAGGCAAAATCTCTTTTTATTCAGAGGCCCAAAAAGAAAGTATCCAGGCCCATAATTCAAAGGCGACCAGCATTATTGATGTTAGCTCCGGAAGAATGGAGTTTGCGGTACTGATCAAAGCTTTTCAGTTTGAAAAAGCACTCATGCAGGAGCATTTCAACGAAAACTACATGGAAAGCTCAAAATTCCCCAAGGCCGTTTTTAAAGGGGAAATTAACAATCTGGAGGCCATTGATTTCAAGAAGGACGGTACCTATCCGGCTGATATAAAAGGAAACATCACGATACATGGGGTTACCAAACCCATTGAAGCAAAAGGAAGTTTTGTTGTTTCAGGAAATTCTATTAAAGGTGAATCAACCTTTGAAGTAACCATAGCGGATTTTGATATTGAGATCCCAGCGCTTGTCCGGGAAAATATCGCCAAAGTGATCCGTATAGACGTTTCGTGTAATTATGTTGAGTTTAAAAAATCCTAATACAATCAAAATGAGTAAGTTGCCTCGATTTTTGTTTTTGCTCTTATTGATCCCTACCGGTCTTTTTTCTCAGGAAGATGAGGAGGATCTTCTGTCACTTCTTGGTGCAGAAGAGCCTGTGACCGAATATGCTACGGCCAGTTTTAAGACCAACAGGGTCATCAATATGCATTCATTGGAAAATACTGCTCCGGGGGTTATGGACCTTAAAATATCCCACCGGTTTGGTTTTGTCAGTGGAGGCATACAGGAATTATTCGGACTGGACGGTGCAATGGTTAGGATAGGGGCGGACTTTGGTGTTACAGAGCGGTTGTCCGCAGGCTTCGGACGTAATAGTTTTGAAACAA
>QQUB01000682.1 GCA_008501835.1 Bacteroidota bacterium | reverse complement strand
CCCCATTTAGTTATCTATGGAATACGGGAGACACCCTTGCTACTTTGACAAATATTGAAGAGGGAGAATACCAGGTTTCTGTAACAGATGCAGCAGGATGCGAAAAGCAGGCTTCCGTGGAAGTGGAAAATCTCGATGGGCCTAACCTTTGGGGTAATTTGACGGATGTAGAATGTAATGGTACCGAAACAGGGGCTATAGATCTCCATGTGGCCAGTGGTTCTCCTCCATTTGTTTATACCTGGTCAAATGGAGCCTATACCCAGGATATTGAAGAAATTCCGGCGGGGAATTATTTGGTAACGGTAACAGATATCCATTTTTGTACCTCCAGTAAATCCTTTACGATTCATGAACCGGAGCCAATACACTTGAATTACCAAAGTGGTCAGGCGGGAGACTATTGGTTCATCAATCTGATTGTTGAGGGAGGCACGCCACCTTACACTTATGAATGGTCAAACGGTGAAACCACGGAGGACCTTTTCAATTTAATGGCAGGAATGTACTCAGTAACGATGACCGATGACCTTGGATGTTCCAAAAACCTGGAGGTTTTTGTGGGAGTCAATGCAGCAACAGAGCCATTGTGGGCTGAGGGATTAACTTTGTACCCGAATCCGGTTGGGGATATCCTTAACTTAGAAGTATTGCTCCCCCAGGAGGAGGATGTCCGGATTTCTGTTTTTAATCACCTCGGGCAATTAATGTTCAAAAAACAGTATAAAGGCAGACCAGATCCGTCAATTCCGGTATCAATGCAATTACTTCCTCCCGGAGGGTATTGGTTGGCTATTGAGGTTAGAGGAGAGATGGTTGTACGTTATGTGGTTCATTATTAACCCGAAACCCACAACCCGTAACTCGTAACCCACAACCTGATACAAATACCTGCCTGATTGTCAGACAGAACCGGGTGAAGTGATGTAGTTGGAAATAATTTCTCTGACTTTAAAATAAAAAGTACAAAATATCAAAAAAAAGCTTACCTTTGCGCCCGTTAAAGCCGCCGTCCCTTGATGGGAGTAAGCGGATATGGTTAAACCAAACACATTTTTTTAAATGGCTGTAAAGATTAGATTACAGAGAAAAGGCCGTAAACAGCGTCCATTTTACCACATAGTGGTAGCTGATGCAAGAGCACCAAGAGATGGTAAATACATCGAAAACATCGGGTCGTACAACCCACTGACCAAACCAGCGACGATTGAATTGGATCGTGATGCTGCTTATGACTGGTTGATGAAGGGTGCACAACCTACTGATACTGCACGTGCTATTCTGCGCTTTAAAGGAGTAATGTATAAAAAACATCTCCAGCGTGGTGTTGCCAAAGGTGCAATGACCCAGGAACAAGCTGATGCTAAATTGGCGGAATGGATTGAAGCCAAGGAAGCTAAAATTGCAGAAAGAGTTGCTCAAACTGAAGCAGAAAGAGCTGCCTTCCATGAAAAGGTGTCCGGAACTCCACCTCCTCCTCCGGCTCCTGAAGCGGAAGAAACAGCTGCTGCCGATGATGCTGCACCTGCAGCAGAAGAGCACAAAACGCTCGCGGAGATTGCAGAGGAAAAAGCTGCTGCCGAAGAAGCTGCCGCTTCTGAGGAAGAAGCACCGGCTGCGGAAGCTGCTGAAGAGCCAGCTGCAGAGGAGAAAGCTGAAGAAGAGGCTCCTGCAGAGGAACCTGAAGCTAAAGCGGAAGAAGCTCCTGCGGAAGAAGAAAAGAAAGACGAAGAAGGAGAATAATTCTTTCTTTCAAACTAAAGATTATTGCAAAACCCGGGTGATGAGAGTCGCCCGGGTTTTTTTGTTTTTTGACTTTTAAGGACACAAGGACATAGGGACACAAGGATGCAAGGACACAAGGACGCAAGGATACAAGGATACAAGGATACAAGGATGCAAGGACATAAGGATGCAAGGACACAAGGACGCAAGGATACAAGGACATAAGGACACAAGGATATAAGGACATAAGTGTTTTAGAATGGAACTAAAAATGGAATTAATTATGTTTTGGTGATATCCTTTTAATCCAAAAACAATACCAAATGAAAAACAAAGAATTGTTCGTATCCCAAATGAAAGATCGAACTAAAAAGTTTGCCGTTGACGTGATCAAATTCTGTGACTCTCTAATTGCTTGTAAAGCTTCATCCGTAATCACATATCAGTTGGTAAAAGCTGCGACTTCAACCGGAGCAAATTACCGTGCTGCTTGTGTGAGCAGGTCTGAAAAAGAGTTTTATAGCAAGATGTGCATTGTGGTTGAAGAAATTGATGAATCTGAATACTGGTTGTCAATTATAGTAGAAGCTGACCTGTCAAATGATGAACCTATATTGTTGAGATTATTTAAGGAAGCGAGTGAAATTTCAAAAATTATGACAAAGTCGAGAACAACTGTCTATAAAAGAATAAACAATAAAAATTTTTAAATGAATCAAGAGGAGGGGAAAGGTTTGAAATTATTGTCAACCTTATTTCCTTCTGACCTTAGTCCATTGGTCCTTTTATTTACTTTAACAAAAATTTCTCTTCACTCTTCGCCGACAATTTTAGCAATTAAAACTTTTAAAACGTATATTTGCGGGCGTGGAAGGCATTTACACTGTTTTTTCCACCCAATTACACGGCTATACTTTATTCTACAAATAATTAGTGAACCTGGTAGTGCCTTAGATGCACTATCAGGTTTGCCTTTAAAAGGACCAAATATATGTTCGATTTACAGAAGGAATATAAAGACAAACTTGAAGAACTGGCACAACAAATCCAGGAGTCAGAAGAATTGTCGGCTTACCTAGAAGAGGAGGAAGAAGACGATTATACAAACCTCAAAGAAAAGTTCGAGCCGCATCTGGCCGTTTTGCATAATGAGGTGGCAAAAAATAACCCTCTCCAGCTGATAGCGCTTGAAAAATTAATGCTCGATGACCGGTTTGAGGGATTGTTCCTGCCTAAACTGCTTGGATATTCTGTGCTGAGAGGTGAACTCAATGACCACCTAAAGTACGTGCGCCCGCAAGAACACTTTAAGGCGGTTTTGATGACCATTTGCAACTCTGCTAACTTCGATATCCTTAAACGTAGAATCGGACAGTCTATTCAAATGGGGTTTGCCTTTAGTAGCGATATCTGGATCACCAACCTGATCAATGAGATCGATAACCGCAGGGTCAGACATTACCTCATGGGTCATAAATTGCCAAAATACAGAGATGTAAAACAAAGACAACAAGGCCTTCTCCGATACCAGCGTCAGTTTGTACACGACAATTACCAGACGGCTGATTTCCCCTCCAATGCTACCGAACTGAAAGTCTTTTTCTCTTCCCTGAAAAACTTCCTCATTGTAAGGATTAACAATAAAGAGCTTGACAATTCGTCACTGATCCAGCCGCTTATGGATTTTGTTGAAAATAAGGACCTGCAGGGATCTGAAGAGCACCTCCAGTTAATGGGGCTCGTTGCCGGGTACTTCGAATTGAGTGACAAGGACCATAAAAAACTCGCGAAAATATTTAATGGGCAAAGGAAAGATCTTCCTGAATTCTCTGAAAAGTTCCTGAGTTTTGTTCTGGAATTACATAAAAGTGCTGCCATCGACCTCAAGCCCGATGCAGATAACAGAGTCTCCTCAGTGGTCGACAAAACGATAGATGATGATCTTACCGTTTATTATGAACTCATGGATATGATTCAGGATAAAGGGTATATTTCTGAAGAAGTTCAGGCAGCGGTAAAATCTTTTTACGACAAACACGAAGGACTTTCGCTGGTCAATGAATGTGTGCGCTCGACTATCTACGATTGTTTTGTGCGATTCATAGACAATCTGGAATCTGAAGCTTACACTGATTTCATGGATATTTCCAAACACTTTCCGGTTTACATGGAAACCTTTGTCAACCAGAAGTTCAACCAAAAATTAGAAGACCTTTCCATGAAGTATGTTCGTAAACTGCTCAAACGGTTTACAGATAAACGCGGAAAGGACTACCAGGACATTAAGAAATTTGTTTCTACTGTTTTTGTTGACCTGAGTTTCCAGACAGAAAAAGAAGTTGTGGAATTGTTTAAGACAAGACGTAAGCGTAAGAAGAAGGAAGCGTAGGTAGTCAGTCTGCAGTCCACAGAAAGCAGTCTTCAGTCGATAATTACTGAAGGCAGAAAAACAGATAAGATTCATCCCCAATTTTGCCGGGAGGCAAGATTGGGGATGTTTTTTTCCTTTAAGTTGGCCTGTAAAGTTTGATATTAAATTTGCCCAAAACTGAAAGCATCCCCTCCATTATTTTCTAAAGGTCAGCACTCCTCTTCCTCGATTGATTATCTGGCGCTACCTGACGAATCCTTAATTTTACTTCAGCCAAAATTAAGGATTCGCCTTTTATCGAAAAAAGAAGTTCTTGTATAGATAATTTTTGTCCTGTTGCAGGAACTGCCTAATATTGCCCAAAAAAACAGCCATGGTAAAGGATTTTATCGCCGGTCTTACCGCTTACGGAAAAGCTTTTCGTGATATATCGAAATACAATTTGTGGAAATATGTATTGGTTCCGGGAGTTATCAGTTTACTGCTGGGAATTGCCATCTTTTCCGGTGCCTGGGCCGTTTCGGATAACATTGGTGGCTGGTTGGTTTCTTTTTATCCATTTGAAAGAGGGAGTGTCTGGATCGGAAAGGTGGCCAATGTATTTGGCGGACTCCTGGTTGGGGTCACAGGACTTTTACTGTTCAAATACATCGTCATGATCATTGCCTCGCCATTCATGAGTTTCCTCTCTGAAAGTATTGAAAAAAAGAAATACGGTAGTGAAGCACCTAGTCCGAATTTGCAAATGATTATCAGTGACTTCGTTCGTGGGTTAAGG
>QQUB01000054.1 GCA_008501835.1 Bacteroidota bacterium | reverse complement strand
TCCTTGCCTTTTCGTAATTTTCGATCCTTCTCAAGGAAGTTAATTATCTCTCTTACATAAGTCTGATTATATACACCGTCGTAACTGCCAGATGAAAATGCTTTTTCAATATTATCTATATTCACTTGATACCAGACTTCACCTTTTTTACTGGCATGGGGCCTTACATAAAATACCGAAGTTCCTTTGTAAATTACATCAAAAGTAGTTTTTTGCGCCTCGATAGTAATAGGTGGTTTTTCATCTGTTTCAGAAATTTCCTGTTTAAATGATTCAATAACGGATTCAAAATTCCCTAACACAGGATTGGCACTTTTACAGATCTTTTTAAAAATCCCGTCTTCCACTTCATAAGTGACTTGTCCTCCTGCTTCTTTAGGCTCTACCGGTTTTATCCCCTCAACAAAATCCTCATAAGTCATGCTTTGGTGAAAGGTTGTGAACACTACCTGTTTTTGTTTTATCAAAAGGTCAAATTTCTCCTTTACCTTTGACCAATCATTAAGATTTTTAAAATCAGGCTTTGCAATTTTTACCGCCTTTATTATTGAATTGTAGGTTTTCCCTGTTCCCGGAGGGCCATAGAGGATTTGGTTTAAAGGTGTTTTCATGGTAGTTGAATTATCTGATTCTGAATCTTGAGTCTGTTTTAATAATTTATCTATTTGATTAATCAAGGATACATCCGTTAATTGATAAACCGTTGTCTGGAGTCCTGTTCCGTTTTTTAATTCTGGTTCAATTATGTTCCAGTCCACATTCTTTTGATGTGGACCTTCTGATACAGGGTCGAAAAAACAAGCCGTTTCCCTCACAGCTCCGATTCCCAAAACCGTTGCGCCATTTTGGGCCAACACGATATCCCCGGCTTTAACATTCTTCAGAAAATCGAAAATCTCTCCGGCTTTCCTGCTACGAGTGCGTTTATCCGTTGGATAATAACCTGCCTTTGACAGTAACGAATCAATCTCTTTTTTATCAGCTATTTCTAATTCACTCAGATCCCCTAATTCAGGCCAACCGATATTAATTATTCCGTTTTCCTGCATAAAGGGCCAATAATCTGACTCCTCTATGGTTGTTCCAATTCGCCAATAGTCTCTTTTTTGACCTACGCGTCTTTCCAATGTACAATACAATATATCCTGCGCCAGAAGTTTTAAATTTTCATCTGGATAAACACCAGTTGGTAAAAGAGTTCTGTACAATTCAAGTAACTCCTGATCTTTCTTTACATACTGCTCAATGAACTCTTCTATCAACTCAAGGTAATGTTCATATTTCTGACCTTTCTTTTTGGGTTTTACATCTACTACCAGTTTGCAGTAACTTTGGTAATAAGTATCTTTATAAAAAGTGTATTTACTGGGATTATGGTAGGTCAGGAAAGTCGCCAGTGTTCTTTCATCGTGTTGATGCTTATGATTTTCTTCCTTTTTTACAGTGGCAAATAATTCTTCAATACTTTCATCAAAAGAATTGATTCTTTCTCGAAGTGATTTTCTTTCATCAAAAAGCAACTTAAAAAGTTGCCGGTAATCCTCTGTACATTTTTCTGCGAGAAGGTGAATAACTGGAGAAACTGATTTTTGATATACAAGATTAGAAAGGTCAATATCTATTATTTCTGCCGAAAAATCTTCTACCTCAAAATTCGGTCGCTCTTGAAAGGTTTGAATAAGTTCCCACTTATATAATTCTCCTTTCAGACCATTTTCCCTGAGATGATATTTATAACCTTCCAAAAGGTTCAGAATAGTTTTATTCCCGTTGTCTGAAGAACGGATCGTTTCCTTGGCTGTTTCCCGAAACTCGGCCCACTTCAATAGCTGATTAATAATTTCTTTGAAGTCAGGCGCCAGTGAAGAAAACTGACAAATTATTCCTTCTTTCGAAAACCCCGCTTCCAACATCTTTTCCCTTACGGTATTCTTATTCCTTCGATGCCTGACCGTCATTAGAAAAGTTTCAGTTATGGTGACTTGTCCATCTTCAAAAGCATAATTTTTATTACCGAGATAATAATTGACTACCTGATTCTGTAGATGGATTGATTCCATTGCCAAATACGGTTTACCATTGAGATTAGCCGGTCTGAGAATAAATGCCCGGTGCCCATCCGTCTCATTAAAACGATACCCAATATAAGTATCTGAATCCCAACCACCGCTATCTCCGGGAGTCGTAAATTTTTCTTTGGTGATGCCAGCAAAAGTCCAGCTAGCCGATGAAGTATTTTCAGGCAAATCTGAAAGGTATGCTTGTAATCGTTCTATAAATTCTGTTGGTTTCATGGTATTACTGTTATTCGTTTATGTTTTCATTTAAATTGCTGAATAAAACCTTTAGAGACCGATAACTGCCAACTGTTGACTACTCCAACTCCTCCACATCTATCACCCCCGTCATCAAGCGAGGCAATAAAATGTCGCGAGCTTCTTTGAGAAGTTGGTTTTGGATTAATAATTTTTTAATTGTTTTCATTAAGGGATTTATAACTATATCAAACGATGAGGCAACATTCTTTGAGGGTATCACAAATGGTATCCTTTTAACAATCTTGGAGTTAATTGCATTACCTATTGAAGAGGTGCTCCCTAAACTATTATAATTAAACCTTCTCAAATAAAAATATGAATAGCTCGTTTTTAAATAATTTGAACTCTTTGGATTAAAGTGAGCTATTGCTTCATTCGTAGTCATTCTTTCATTTGCGATAGCAACCAATCCAACAGTTAACTTAAAACTTAATACTACATTACCTTCCTCAATAAATTTGAAATTAAACTTTTCTGCAGCCTCATTTGAAATTGTCTCTGAACTTTCAAAAATGTAAATATTAGCTCCTCTAATATCTTTTATCGAAGCCCATTTTACTCCATCTTGTTGATTGAACCAAAGAGATTCACCTCTTGGAGGTGTTTTCCCAATGGTAATATCAAACAAATCTGAAGTTTTCACCTTCCTCCACCCCTCCGGCAGCCCCGTCTCCTCATCCACCTTGGCATTCTCATGCCCGGGAAATTTCATACGCACAAACCACTCCTCATAAGTCAGCTGCGCCATCTCCTCCAGCAGCTTGATTCGCCGTAGGTTGTTCTCGATCAGATCATCATAGGCAGAGAGGATGGAGGCGATTTTGCGCTGGGTGCGGAGAGAAGGAAGGTACAATTTTATCCTTTTGGAATCTGGAACTTTCATATGTTCAACAGTTGAACCAGATCCAAAGGCTTTTATATTTGACTGACAATTTGGACCTAAAAGAGAGTAATATAGAAAATGCGGATCACAAACCTTCTCATTGGCTCTATACATCACTGTTCTTTGCCCTAAAAAAACTAGATCATCACTTTTTAACATCCCAATTTCCCCTAGAGGAGCTTCTCTTGTTAATATGATATCATATTTTTTTGGAATTAATCTCCTCGTCCATTTTTTATAGGTAGCTTCATCAACATAAAACACGTTTTCTAAATCTATTCTTCCATGCCTTACATTAGATGTTCTGATCATTTTATAAGGAGTTTCATAATCTACCTTAGGTGCAGTTCTATTGAGGCAATCAACAATCTCATTACAAACTGCATCAATCTCAACCTCTTTCCATTTCTCCATCATAATTCTACAGATTGAATTTTATTCATTAATTGTTCTGCCTCCTCATTCAACTCCGCCAATTCCTTATGTATCTCTGCCATCCGGCCTTTGTAATCAAAATCCATATCTATCTCAATGGCCACACCCACATATCTGCCCGGGGTAAGGCTATAGTCCTGTTCCCGCACTTCTTCCAGGTCCACTATTTTGCACAGTCCTTCGATGTCGCGGTAGGTACCATCCGGGAAATGCTCCTTAAACCATTCATTATCTGCGCTCACCTCCGGCGATTCTCCACGGTACATACTCACCATAGCCGTCAGCCCTTCCATTTGCTCTTCACTAAAATCGTTTAAGGTCGTAGTCACCTTACGGAAAGTATTACGGGCATCTATCATAAGTATTTTGTCGCGGTTCCCGGCTTTTTTGCCTTTATCAAAAAACCACACATGGCAAGGAAGGGAGCGGGTGTAAAAGAAGTTGTTGCTGATCGCCACAATGCAATCCACATGTCCCGTTTCGATGAGATTTTTTCGGATGAGTTTTTCCCCGTGCCCCGCATCCGTTGCAGAGGAAGCCATGACGAAACCTGCACGGCCATTATCGTTGAGGTAGCTGTAGAAATACTGCATCCACAGGTAATTGGCATTGGGAATGGTGCCTTTGCTTGTCAGGGGCGGCCCAAAAGGCAATCGCTTGTCCTCCGTCAGGAATTTATTTTTGGCATCCACCTTGTCCACATTAAAAGGCGGATTGGCCATTACGAAGTCACATTGGCCAACCAGGTCGTGCGGGTCGCTGTAAAAGCTGTTGTTCTCGATGATCTTTCCTTCGATGCCATGGATAGCC
The DNA here is from genome assembly GCA_008501835.1 of Bacteroidota bacterium. Taxonomy (GTDB): domain Bacteria; phylum Bacteroidota; class Bacteroidia; order Chitinophagales; family Saprospiraceae; genus BCD1. The sequence continues at coordinate 436 of QQUB01000054.1, read as the reverse complement.
AGGTTCATCTTCGCCAGTTTGACGTTATTGCTTTTCAGCTCCGTCCCATAAACCGTGATGGCCTCATTGACGCTTTTATGCTCATGATCCTGGATAAAATGGGCCGTCTGTACAAACATACCGCCCGAGCCACAGGCCGGGTCGTGAATGATGCCGTGATCTGGCTGTATGAAATTAACGATAAGGTTCACGAGAGATGGTGGCGTAAAGAACTCTCCCCCTTCCTGGGCACCCGCCCCCTGCATGGAGAATTTCATCAGGAAGAACTCATAAATGCGCCCAAAGACATCCCCCTCCGCTTTCCTGACCGCATCACTATTGAACACCCGCACGAGATCCCGTAAAAGCTTGTCTCCAAACTCCTGGTAATTTTTAGGCAGGATACCTTCCAGATCCGGGTATTCCGCCTCAATCAGCTTCATGGCATTATTGATAG
>QQUB01000514.1 GCA_008501835.1 Bacteroidota bacterium | reverse complement strand
CAGTGCTCCCTGTGCCTTCTTTGTGTACGCTGTGGTTAATGCCAATTGTATAAAGTGATATTGAATAAAAGTAGTGCTTTCCCATACTTACAACTGCAATAACTTGCCTCATTCGTATACCTTCCTTCCTAAAACAGAAATGACGACCCCACAACAAGGTGAGGTCGTCATTTGTAGATATCCGAAAACGGAGGAGAACCCAATAATTTCAGGCTTCCCTTTTCGCTGCCGGATCGATCATTACAATCCTTTGAGCTCCTCAGGGCAACCTCACATTCGGACCCTTTTCAGGGTTGGCCGACATGATTAGTGATGCTGCCTTTTTTCTTTGTACTTATGGAAGAGATCTCCACTGGTGTATTCTTCCGTGGCAATCAGTGCCGGATTTGGAAGACGTTCATAAAATTTAGAAATCTCGATCTGCTCTTTATTTTCACTGATCTCTTCGATAGCGTCTGAAGAAATGGCGAATTCTTCAAGCTTTTTATTGAGTTCGTGTTTGATATCACCTACTAGGTGGTTGGCACGCTTGGCGATGATATTCAGTGTTTCATAAATATTTCCAGTTTCCTTGGAAAGTGCTTTGATGTTTCGGGCGCGAATGTTAGGATCCAGTCCCTGAACCCTGCTCTTGATATCCGTCATTATTTAATGAATTTAATTTTTCTCTTGATTTATTTAACATGGTTTCAATCTCTTTCCTGTTTGGCCCTTCGCCAAAGGTGTCGAGATAATCCTGGGTTTTTTCAATAGCCAGTTCAAAACGTTCTTTTTGTTTTTCAACAAAACTATTGGTGGCCCAGAGGTAAGCAGATTTAGCAATTAAGTATCTGACCTGCTCAGCATCCAAAGTTTCCGGAAAATCCTTCAGCAGATTTTCAAAAGACTGAATGGAGGCCTGGTATCTTCTTATATCGTAATATAATTTTCCTTCTTCAAAAGCTTTTCTCTCCAGTTTCTTACGCATCTCATCGATCAGCCTGTTACATTCTTCAACTCTTTCGCTGAAAGGATAGAGGTTTACAAAACTCTCGAAATCATTAATGGCCTGTAATGTATACGTTTGATCAAGCCTAAAAGTTGGCGACATTTTGTAATTACAGTATGCAGCCATGAAATCGATCTCTTCCCGCTTGTCGCTGGTACTGTAGGTCTTGCTAAAAGTATTGAAATAATAAGCAGCAAGAATGTACTGATCTAGATAATAATAGGTGTAGGCGTATTTGTAGTAAATATCCTCAGCTTCCTTTTGGCCGCGGTAACTGCTGATCACCAGTTCGTAAAGCGTCTGGGCTTTCTGAAAGTTTTCATCCGCATAATAAGAATCGGCCTTTGCCAGTATCAATTTTGGGTCTCCACTGGCTCTGATCTTCTCGAATTCACTCTTACAAGAGGCGAATACACTGAGTGCAATTACAACAAAAATAAAGTTCCTGATCTTCATAAGCCCGCAAATTTAAGCTTTTTTAGGTGAATGACAATAGGTTATGGATAAAAAAATGGTTTGTGTTGGATGTTTGTACGGTCATAAAAAGGAAAAAGGAAGCATGGAATGTTGGAAGAAGCGGGATATTGAGGTTCAATGTTTTAGTTCCCCGTGTTCCATTTTCCAACTTTCCATCCTCCTGCTAAATTATGCACGTTACTTTTTAAAGGCAGGAAAAAGGTGGGTTTGGTTGTGTGGAGAGGATTAAAAATTTAAAAACTTCTTCAGTGAGCCTGAAAGAGTGTATCTTGAAGGGGAAAGAAGGGATAGGACACGGATTTTTCCTTCGACAAGGCAACGCCTTATGCAATCCCGCTGTGGCTTACTCAAAAGCATCGCCTTGAGAAATTGTACTTCAAGGTATTGCCTTTGCACGGAATTGCGGGGAGAAAAGGCGACACCTTGTCGAGGAGGAGAATTTAATGTACAGCTCTTTCTTTACCTTTTATTGGAATGATTCTACTCATAAACTCCAACGTATGAAAACATTAAAATCAATTTTTCACATTTTACTTACCTCCGCCCTCACTTGTAGCTTCTTTATTAACTCCTATAGTCAAACATTTAATCATCGTTACATCTTCGATGATATAGCAGCAATGGATTTTTCCAATATTGCTATAAAGGACGATACCATTATCACCATCGGGCGAGGGGCTACTTTTTATTATCCGTACTCGACTAAACTTATGGTTTCCAAATTTGATTTTTCTGGAGAACATTTAGACCTATTGATGGAATATGGAGACTCACTTACAACCTATCTGCCATATTATGGCACATCTACTTTTCTAAAAGAAGATAAGATGCTAATTGTAGGTGGGGCAGGTGATTATTTTGCGGATGATTTGGGGTTTGCAGCCTTAGTGGATAGCTTCTCATCTTTTAATTGGCTTCGCACTTATGAACCTACTGATTCCAGTGCAGCTTACCGATTTGTCAATGGTATTATTTTAGAAAATGACTCAATGTTGTACCTTGCTAGTAGGCAATCTTCTTTTGATTATACTATCAATGCTATTTCAACAATTTTAATTAAAGCCGATAATACTGGAGAAATATTATGGGAAAAAAAAATTGAAGCAACTAACAAGTCTTATATTCCGGAATTCATTTTATCAGAATCTGATACTTCTTTTTTAATTGGAATGCAAATGAATCAAGGAGAAAATAATTTCCGCTCAGCCATTTTTAAAGTAAATGGTCAAGGGGATACTGTTTTTGAATGGATCAACGATAGTAATAAAACTTTTTCTCCCCGAAGAATTATTAAATCTAGTGATGGAGGGATAATTTTTGTTTGCAAATCTTTTAAAGAGATGAATCAAAATAATTACCCCTTGTACCAAGGATACATTTGTAAACTGGACAGCTCTTTTAATAAAGAATGGGAATTAAAACTGGGGTATAAATCATATGGCACAAAATTTTTAAACATTGCTGAAACCTATGATGGAAATTATGTTGCAGTGGGAGCCGTATCTGATACTTTTCAAACTGAGAATGTTAGGCGTCAAAAAGGGTGGCTTGTGAAATTTAATGACAGTGGAGAGGTGATTTGGGATAGAAAGATATATTCCAATGCCAATCAATATAGTGTGATAACCGATATTGTAGAGGCAGAAGATCATAGTTTAATTGCCTGCGGTTTATCTCAATCAAATAATGAAGATTACCCCCAACGAGGTTGGCTATTAAAACTGGATGAATGGGGCTGCCTTGATCCGGATTGGTGTGGACCAGATGCTGTTACAGAGTTTCCGGAGGTTCCTTCAACCTATATTATTTCCCCAAACCCGGCATCAGATTATTTCAAAGTCTCTATTCCCGAAAATGCAAACCCAGACGATTTCATTTATAATATTGTCGTATTCAATATTGTAGGAAAAAAGATGTTTACTACTCAGGCAAACGGTGTTCCTGATTTATCCATAGAAACAACAGATTGGCCATCAGGCATGTATATTGTAACCGTGAACGATAAGGAAGCTGGAAAGGTCATTGTAAAGTGATTTGGATGTCCAAAAACTTCTACATTCGGTGTTGGATATTCGATATTCTTCGGTTCTGACCTGTTTCAATAAGCAATTTGTATGCTCCGACAAGGTCCCGGCACTGTGTGCACGAGAGCCCGCCCCGCATCGTAGATCGGGGATGTATCCATGTCGCCTTTTCTTCCCGCAGTTCCGCACAAAGGCAAAACCTTGAAGTATGTTTCTCTAGGCGATGCCTTTGTGATGGCCATAGGGGATGGCAGAAGGCATCGCCTAGTCGAAGGAATCCGTCCTCATCCGTTCAATCCGTCCAAATCCGCGTTCAATCCTACTTCGGCCTGATTTTGCTAATATCCGGGCAACGAATACTGCCAAAGTAATACATCATACTTACGCTGAAAATGGAATAATTATCATTATTGTTGGCATTGCCTCGCTGGCGACCGGTGCGACTGAGAGGGCTATCTACTCCGAGGGTGCGATCGGAAAGGGCAGCGGCGACCTCTCCCTTATCTCTCAAAAGATCTTTATTATCCGGATAAACGGTACTCACATCATCAATATAATCAGTAAAAGCTGAGCGAACGCCCAATTCCACATTAACACTCCACTGATAATTGATGTCTACTTTCATACCGATCCCATAGAGCCATGCACCAGACATTGGCAGGTATTCTTCTCCTTTGAATTGACCCTCTGTCCCCAATGGGCGAAGCTCGTACAATTGTCCCTGGTATTCTGCTTTGGGATTGTAATAGAATGCTGAAAGCCCTCCAAAGAGGTATGGCGTGAAAAACTGGTCAGCACTTCCGTGTACATAGGGCAGGAAATTGAACTCAAACTGGAAGGATCCGTCGATGATCACAGATTCAAAACTCAGATTACGTTCCTGTTCGAAAACATTCCTTGAATCGGAATCAAAAGCCGAAACGGTTCCGTAATTACCTGAAAACTTCATACAAATTCGCGTATTAAAGTTGTAGCGGAAATTCAGATTACCTGCGGCACCGGGTCTGTTGAGTCTGAAGTTGGTGTTCAGGTCCCCGAAGTAATGGGAAACACCTGCCCCCGGACCTGCTTCCCAGCCCTTTTGAGCAGTCAACGGAAGACTAAGAAACGTGATAGCCGCTAAAAGGATAACGGATTTAATATTTTTTATCATTGAAAAGTCCATGTATTTACAATTGTATATGTTCACAGGAAGAAATCAAAAAGTGCCAAAGGGACCCGATTTCTGAAAAAATTCCCGACACACAAAAAAAGCAACAAACAATTTTTTTATATGCGCGGGATAAATTCTGTCGCCAAAATATTTTTAACGACAGAATTTAAAACGCAAAGATAAGATAAATGGTATATCGTGGGGCAAGGTTAAAAGAAGACTGTCTTCTGAGTACCAGTTTGC
>QQUB01000798.1 GCA_008501835.1 Bacteroidota bacterium | reverse complement strand
TCCTTGTTTCCCTGAAAAAACTTACCTTTACGGGATGAATTCAACTCCTCCAAAACAAGTCGATTACCTCATCGTCGGACAAGGTATTGCCGGAACAATTCTTGCCCATTTTTTGCAAAAATCAGGGTGTTCCATTCATGTCATTGATAATGCAAATCCGCGTTCATCAACGGCGGTGGCAGCCGGGTTGATCAACCCGGTAACCGGCAGACATTTTGTCAAGTCCTGGCGTGTCGAGGAATTTCTTCCCACGGCAGTGGAAACGTATAGGGAGTTGGAAAGAAAATTTGATACAAAGTTATACCATTCCCGGAACATTGTCAGGGCTATTTTTAATGCAGGCGAACAAAATGAGTGGCTTGCAAGGACAACCTTGCCAGGTTATGACCGTTTTGTGGTCGACCCCATAGCTGCTGAGGAGTTTGATGGGTTTGTGACGGAAGTTTATGATTTTATTGAGATCAACGAGGGCGCCAAGGTTGATGTTGGCCGACTTATTGAAATTTTTCGAAACGATCTGAAGGCTAAAGCGATGTTCACTGAAGGTCAATTTGACTACGATCTACTGAGGTTTAATGAAGAAGAGATAGAATATGAGGGGATAGTGGCCAAAAAGGTGATTTTCTGTGAAGGAGCCCAGGTGAAAAAGAATCCATTTTTCAATTATTTACCTTTCCTGGGAGATAAGGGAGAGATACTTATTGTGAAAATCCCTGACTCAGGGTTTGAAAAGATACTTAAACACAAAGTTTACCTTATTCCTACAGGAGAAAAAGACACCTATTGGGTGGGAGCCACCATGCAACGGGATTTTAAAACAGTTGAGCCTACCCAAAAGGCTCAAGACGAATTAGTTCGTAAACTGGAAAAAGTGCTCACGGTTCCGTTCGAGATTATTGACCATCAGGCGGCGGTTCGTCCAACCGTCCGGGATCGTCGTCCATTTATTGGCCCACATCCGGAAATGCCTGCTTTATTCCTTTTTAATGGAATGGGTTCAAAGGGCACTTCACTGGTTCCCTTTTGGGCGAAACATACAGTCCAACACTTGCTGGAAAATACACGGCTGGATAAAGAGGTGGATATCCAAAAGTACTTCAGGTATTTTGAGCATCAGGAACTGTAATTTAATGCAGAGTGCATGGTGCTGAGTTATGAATTTAGAATTGACAATCCCTGGTGGGAGATTACTATCAAAAATGAAAAAAAACTATTTAACCACAGAGGTAACTGAGAAGGCACAAAGGACACAGGGAAGAAAAAACCTTGTTACCAATAATATTTTTTGGACCCCTCGAACTCCTTGAACCCTTCAAACAGCCAACCTGCGAACCAACCCGTCCACCGTCTATCGTCCACCGTCCATCGTCTACCGTCTATCGTCTTCCGTCCACCGTCTATGGTCTTCCGTCCATCGTCCACCGTCCACCATTCCGAATCACATCGCCTCAGTTTTATCCAGAGAATCATGATCCAGTTCCTGATAACCTTCCTTGTTGTAAACAAAAGACCGTACAAACTTCCGGTTGGCTATGATCTGTGAGAAACTGTAGGAGTGCATTTTATATACATCCTGTGCATAGGCATCATCATAATATTCTAAGAGGATGAAAATCTCAGCGTTGAGCCTCAGAATTTCCTGGTCAGAATAATTGAATAACGGGCTGTCTTCATCAATTTCATGCACCACGGTCCAGATTGTTGGCAGGGCCTGGATATGGTTTCTTTCCAGTTTCAGTTGATAAAAATCTCTTGTGAATTCCCCGCGCGGATCTCCCTTAGTTATGCCAAGGGAAACAGATACGCGAGGTTTGATCATCATATTGGTGCGATTGTTCATCAGCCGGAACATCAACGCCTTTTTACCATTAAAATCCCGAAAAATCAGGTTTTTGCTAAATCGTACCGAGGCATTTGGACGGGAAAATCTTCCGTAAAGTAATCCTGTGATGAAAGAAAAACTCAGTAATCCTACCAGAGCTTCAAAGGTGGAAACCAAATTGGCTGCTGTCCCATGCGGGGAAATCCCACCATACCCCACAGTAGTGATGGTTTGGGCACTGAAGAAAAACCCATTCAGAAAGTCTTTAATAATTGATCCGCTGGGTTCTGTAATAGATTCAATGCCAATAATCGTGTAAATTATTCCGAAAAATATATTTGCCACGATATACCCCATAGTTACAAAAAGGAAAAACCTTGTCCAGGAGATCTCGATCAGCCAGAGATATACGTCTGCAATTGTCCATTTTTTGTTGATGTGCACAACTGTTGTGGCTCCATTATCAGTAATATACCTTTTTGCCTTGTTGCTGCTGAATATCCCAAAGCCTGGGTCTTTTATTTTATTTGCCATGGTCGAATATATTTTACCCAAAAATAAAGAAAAAGCCACCGCAATAACGATGGCTTTCTTAAAAACCGAATTATTAGTACTATTGTTCTTTTGATTTAGTCAGATATATTTAAAATCACCTGCAATAATTGAACTCGTAACGCATATCTCGTAACTCGCAACTCGTAACACGCAACTCGCAACACGCAACTCCGTTTAACTATTCTCTGATATCGACTTCAAAATTGAATTCGTAATCCCCCAGGGAAACATTAGGGTCTGATACGATTTCTTTTTTGGCGGCAAAGAATTTAACACGCCCCATTCTTTTAGACTCGTAGAGATCCTGGTCGAAGAAAAATGGTTTGATATCGTATTCACCTGAAGTTAACAGCCCAAGTTGGTAGTCATTGAGGTTTACAAAAAATTGTGCTACTTCATCCTTTCCGAAATAGTCCTGAACGAATGGAGAAGAAACACTGCCTGTTGTTCCGTCAACCAGACCTCCTACAATCCCATTATCAGGAGCGGCGATCCCGTGGATTATTACTACCGGGAGGCATTTGCTGGCGTTCCCGCTGCAATCAAGGGCAGCATCACTCCAACGACCTTCGGAATTTCCCCATTGGGCTTTGTTATTATTAAATGGTTCTTTTTCACAACTGGAAAAAGCGAATAATGTCAATACGATCAAAAGTGTGTTCAAGAATAAATTTCTCATAATTTTTAATTTTTAAAGGTTGTTTTTATTCAATTTTCAACCTTATATCAGACGATCTAAAAAATGTTACCCGCGGGTAAATTTTTTGAGTGCAAAATGCATAGTGCAATGTGATGAGTGCAGAATTGATCACCCCTGAAACCCTTGAACTTCCCAAGGTTTTGCCTTTGTATGGCCCTGAGAGAGGAAAGGCGACATCTCTACAGATCCGCGTGCACACAGTGCCGGGACCTTGTCAAAGGAGTAAAACTCACACCGAATACCCTTTACCCACACAATTATTATGCATACATTATACTTTTTGCATCCCTATAGTAGTTATAAACAAAAAACAGGATTCCAGATTATGATAAAAAAGCAGCTCCTTCATGTATTATTCCTCATAAACCTCGTTTTCATGAGTGGTAATGCTTTTGCACAAGACGACAACCCTATGAAGTTTACCAACGATCCCTACACAAAAGCATGGAAAGAAATTCAGGAACTCGACCAAAAACGACTTCCTAAATCGGCTCTCGAAAAAGTTGAAGTTCTTTTTCAAACAGCCCAAAAAGACAATAACCCGGCCCAGATCGTAAAAACAACCATTTACCGACTCAAGTATTTTAATGAATTGGAGGAAGATGGTTATGTAAAAGTTTTGAGCAAACTGGAAAACGAGGCTGAATCAGCCAAATTTCCAGCTAAACAACTGTTACATTCCATGCTCGGGGAACTATACGGGAACTACCTGCAACAAAACTATTGGCGAATAGAGTCTCGAACCAGCACACCGGAGTATAAGTCTGATGATATATCCACCTGGACGGCAGAACAACTCATCGGGGCAAGTAACCTGAATTATGAGTGCTCTGTGGATGATGACCGACTGGCAAAAGTGGATATTGAATTGTTCAGAAGTATTTTTATCTCTGAGATCAATACTCAAAAGCTGCGCCCTACCTTATTTGATTTTCTCATGCACAGGGCGATTGATCATTTTATGGATGATCGATCTTATCTGACTGAACCTAATTATAAGTTCTACATCAGGGGAGAGGAGTTTTTCAAGGATGCAAAAGCGTTTAGCAAATATAGCTTTTCTGCAAAAGATACCAGTTCCAGTAAACTGAAAACGATTCTTTTGTTCCAGGATTTACTTTCCAAACATATGGAGGATAGCGATCCAACTGCTCTGATCGACGCTGATCTAAAGCGATTGAAGTTTGTTTTTGATAATTCTGTTAGTGAACTGAAAGAACAATGGTATCTGGAGGCGCTTGAAAAACTGGAAAAGAAATATTCCGGCAATGAGGCCGTGGCGGAGATTCTCTATCAGCAATCCCGTGTATATTATAACAAAGGGGTGAATTATGACCCGGAAAGTAATCCTGAAGTTCAGTGGGACCTCAAAAAAGCCTGGGAACTTTGCAATAAGGCAGTACAACTTCATCCTAAAAGTTATGGGTCCAAATTGTGTATTCAGCGCATTGCAGATATTGAACAAAGAAAATTTGAAATAAGTGTTGAAGAGGTTAATCTGCCGGGCAAACCTTTGCTGGCTTCCATTCATTTTAAAAATACACCCCAAGCATTTTTTAAAGTAGTACGCCTTTCAGAGGATGATCTGAAAAAATGGAACACCCTTAACCAGGATCAGTTTGTTCCTTTCCTGAACAAAAAGCAAGCGGTTCAAAGGTGGGAAGAAAAACTTCCGGATGAGGGTGATTTTCAATTCCATCGTACGGAAGTAATGACTGAAAATCTCCCGGCAGGATTTTATGCCCTCTTAATGGCAGATAATGGCAATTTTAAAGATGGGCAGGAACAGGTGGCTTATCTCCATTTTACGGTTTCTTCCATCGGATACTTTTCCAAGAAGGTTTCAGGTAATGATTTTAAGATCGTGGTGGCCAATCGTGAATCGGGTGAAGCCATGCCTGGAGTAAGGGTTGAATATTTCAAGAATGAATATAACCGCCGGGAACGCAAACATAAAAGCGTTAAGTTAGGTGAGGACCTGTCTGATGCTCAGGGATTTGTATACCCAAGGTTTAGTAAGAATCAATATTTTACGATTCGGTTAAGTAAGGGTGATGATGTTTTGATTCCGAATATCGGCTATTCATTAAATTATCGTCACAGAAATGCTGACCAGTCCTATCAAATGACCAAATTCTTCCTGGATCGGGCCATTTACCGTCCTGGTCAAACGGTATATTTTAAAGCATTGTTACTGGAGAAAGACGGGGATGGAATTCCTGCTATTTTGCCAAACAAAAGCGTGACCGTCACCTTTATGGATGTAAACTGGCAGGAGGTTGCCAAGCTGGATCTTCGTTCCAATGAATTTGGTACAGTTCATGGGTCTTTTACAGCTCCAGAATTTGGACTGAGAGGAAGGATGTCTTTAAAATCCAGTGTTGGAGAAAACCGTCACTCTTTCCGGGTGGAAGAGTATAAGCGGCCTAAGTTTGAAGTGGAAATGAAAGCTTCAGAAGAGACCGTTAATCTTGGTGATTCAGTAATAGCCAAAGGAGTAGCAACCGGGTATGCAGGCAATGCCATTGATGGGGCCGTGGTGAAGTACAGAGTGGTCCGTCAGGTAAGGTATCCCTGGTGGCCGTGGTGGATTCGCAGACCAATGCCTACCGGAGGAGAGATGGAGATTGCCAATGGAACAACCCAAACGGCTGTAGATGGTAGTTTTGAAATTCCATTTGAAGCCTTACCGGATCTTTCGGTAGACAAAGCTAAAAAACCTTCTTTCCGGTTTACCGTTCATGCTGATGTAGTGGACATTACTGGGGAGACCCATTCCACCCAGCGAACTTATAACCTGGCTTATCTTAGCCTCAGGGCCAAACTGGACGTTCCTGAAACAATTCAAAGATCAGATGAAGTTTCCCTTGGGATTTCCACGACCAATCTTGATGGGGACTTTATTCCTGCCAGGGGAAAGGTAGAGATATACAAGTTGGAAGAGCCCGGAATTGATTTTACCAATCGCTACTGGCAAAAACCGGATAAACCGCTGATCAATGAATTTAAGTTCAAGAGGACTTTCCCGAATTTTGCCTTTGGGGATGAGGATGAGATTCAGAATTGGAAGCAACGGGAAAGAAAGTTTGCCGGAGCTTTTAATACTGAAAATTCCAAAGTGATGGAATTGAATTTAGGTTCTTGGGACACCGGAGCTTATGTGGCGATCTTGCAGACCAGGGACGATAAGAGCGGGGAATTGGTAGAAGATAAGCAGTTTTTCAATTTATATGACCTGAACACGGAAACTGTACCCTCGACTTCCGGTTTTTGGTTCAGTCCTGACAAAGAAAAATATAAAGCCGGAGAAACTGCCAGGATTAATGTAGGTTCTGCTTTTGGACCAGTTAATTACCTGTTTGAAGTGGAACGCCGTATAGGTGGAGCGGATCCTGTGGTTTGGGGGAAGGTCAATAAACTGGCGTCCCAAAGCATCAAATTGACAGAAAAAGATAAAGGTGGGTTGATTTGTCATTTTGCTTATATGAAAAACAACCGGGTGTATAATAAGACCAAGGCTATTGCGGTGCCATGGGATGAAAAGGAATTGCAAATCAGCTATACAACCTTCCGTGATAAACTCAAACCGGGGCAGGAAGAAGAATGGCAGATAAAGATTAGCGGACCTGAAGGCGAAAGGGTAGGAGCTGAGGTATTAGCAGGCATGTATGATGCTTCTCTGGATGCATTTGCTGCTAATCGGTGGAGTCTGGACTTATTTCCAACTTTAAGTTATAGTTATTCCCATTGGAGATATACTGCATTTGGAATGAAAACTGCTGGAAACAGGTACTACAGGGATTATACCAGGCCTCAAAGGGTTTATCCACAACTGAATTGGTTTAACTTTTACATGGGTGGGAGAGTGATCCCTTTGGCCTATTCGAGTGAGCATGATCTCAATCCGGATGCCGTCTATCGAAACCAGCCACTAAAAGCGGCAAAATCTGCGCCTGCTATGGCGGATAGTGCTGTCCCTCCACCTCCTATGGAAGGGGAAGCAGATATGGTACAAACTTTCGATCCTGAAATGGGAGATGATACAGAAGTATTTAAAGTTGTCGAATCAGCAGGCAGCCCTGAACAGGCCCCTGTAAGTATACGTACCAACCTGGATGAAACAGTCTTCTTCATGCCGCAGTTAAGAACGGATGAAGACGGGAATGTCGTGATTAGTTTTACGATGAATGAGGCGTTGACGAAGTGGAAATTTATGACTCTCGCGCACACTCCTGACCTGAAAACAGCTGTGGACAGCAGGGAAATTGTCACCCAGAAAGAATTGATGGTCCAGCCGAATCCACCTAGGTTCTTCAGGGAAAAGGATGAGATACATTTTACCGCCAAGGTGAGTAACCTGACAGAAAAAGTTATTAAAGGGACAGCAAAACTGGAATTATTTGATGCTCTGACCATGCAGCCGGTGGATGATTTGTTGGGTAACTCAGCTGCTGAAATTCCTTTTGAAGCCCTGGCCGGACAATCTGCTCCTTTGTCATGGAAATTGAATATTCCTGTTGGGAAGGTTATGGCCGTCACTCACAGAGTTACTGCCCGTGCAGAAAACTTTGGTGATGGGGAAGAAAGTGCTTTGCCGGTACTGACCAATCGAATGTTGGTGACTGAAACTATGCCCATAAATGTTCGAGGTGGTGAAAAAGAAACCTTTGAGTTTTCTGCAATGGATAAAGCCAGAAGCTCTGCTACATTGCAAAACCACAAGTTGAGCCTGGAATTTACCTCCAATCCAGCCTGGTACGCTGTGAAGGCATTGCCATATTTGATGGAATATCCTTACGATTGCACAGAACAGATCTTTAACCGCTACTATGCAAATACTTTGGCTTCTTCAGTTGCCAACAAGTATCCTAAGATCCAAAATGTATTTGAGGCATGGAAGGATACTCCGGCTTTGGAAAGTGAGCTGACCAAAAATCAGGATCTCAAAGCAGTCCTTCTTGAAGAAACACCGTGGGTGTTGGCTGCAGAAAGTGAAGAACAGCAAAGAAGAAATATCGGACTGTTATTTGATCTCAACAAAATGGGACACGAACGAGCTTCAGCTTTAAAGAAACTCAGGGAAAGACAGTCTGGTGCCGGAGGTTTTGCCTGGTTCCCCGGAGGTCGTGACAGCAGATACATTACCCAATACCTGGTAGAAGGAATGGGGCATCTTCAAAATCTGGGAGCTGAAGATTTTAATAATGATAGAGAGGTTCAGCGAATGCTTGACCGGGCTATTGCCTTTATCGATGAGGAGATGATTTATGAATATGAGGATCTGAAGAAGCGGGTTGCCAGAGGAAAGGGAAAAATGAGTGATGATCATTTGAGTAATATGGCGGTACATTATTTGTACACAAGATCCTTTTTTGATAAGGAGATGAGTAAAGAATTATCCTCCATCAGTGACTATTATCTTGGCCAGGCTGAAAAGTACTGGACCACCAGAGGGATTTACCAGCAAGGGCTTATTGCTTTGGTTCTTGATAGAAACAATCGCAAACAAACTGCATCTGATTTGGTGAACTCTTTTAGAGAAAGAGCGCTTCTACATGAAGAAATGGGCATGTACTGGAAATACAATACAGGATATTTTTGGTATCAGTTGCCTATTGAAACACATTCCCTCATGATTGAGGTTTTTGCGGAAGTAGCTAAAGATGAAAAAGCCGTTGATGAGTTGAAAGTATGGTTACTTAAAAACAAAGAAACCACGCATTGGAAAACGACCAAAGCCACCGCCAACGCAGTTTATGCATTGCTGGCAAATGGCAGCAACTGGCTCATTGAGGACAAACCTGTAAAGATCAGTTTACCAAAAGCTAAAGACAAAGAAGTGGCTATCCGAAAGGCCATGGGCAGTGCTGAGGCTGGAACAGGTTATTTCAGGGTAGACTGGAATGAAAAAGAAGTTAGCCAGAATATGGCCAGGGTCAAGGTGGATAATCCGAACAAGGTGGTTGCCTGGGGAAGTATGTACTGGCAATATTTTGAAGAGCTGGATAAGATTGAAACCTTTGAGGAAACTCCGCTTACCCTGAAGAAGCAATTATTCCGGGTAGATAATTCGGATACCGGTCCTGTCTTGATGCCAGTTGATGATGAAAATGGTTTGAGGCCGGGAGATAAGGTTACCGTAAGGATAGAATTGAAAGTTGACCGGGATATGGAATACGTGCATATGAAGGATATGCGTGCCAGTGGTTTTGAGCCGATCAATGTGTTGAGCAGTTATAAGTGGCAGGGAGGATTAGGATATTACGAAAGCACAGGTGATGCGGCCACCAATTTCTTTTTTGATTACCTGCCAAAAGGTACCTATGTTTTTGAATACCCTGTTCGGGTTGTACATAAAGGAGATTTTTCCAATGGTATTACTACCATTCAGTGTATGTACGCACCAAGATATACCAGCCACTCTCAGGGTGTGCGGGTAAAAGTAGATTAAAAAGGACGCTGTAGCGTTGAAATTAGCCATGAATGTGCGGGATAATACCCGGCATATTCGTGGCTTTTTTTATATTCGTTTCTATGAAAAAAAATATTCTACTCGCCGTTTGTTTTGTCCTTCCTTTGTCCATTGCGTTTGCTCAAAAGCCGGAAGAAGCACCTTTAGACAGACAGGAACGTATGCAATGGTTCCAGGATGCCAAATTGGGAATATTTATCCATTGGGGAATTTATTCGGTTTACGGTATCGACGAATCATGGAGCTTCTACAATAACATGATCTCCTACGAAGATTATATGGAGCAAAGAAAAGGGTTTACTGCCAAAAACTATGACCCGGATGCATGGGCGGAACTTTTTAAAGAAAGTGGTGCCAAATATGCCGTGCTCACCACGAAACATCACGATGGCATGGCTTTGTGGCCAACGAAATACAATGATCTGAATGTTGTGAAAAGCACCCCAGCCGGAAAAGATCTGGTGACACCATTTGTCAATTCTATTAGAAAAGCCGGATTAAAAGCCGGACTGTATTTTTCTATCCTGGACTGGTCACATCAGGATTATCCCGAATTTACAAGAACGGTGAAAAAGTATAAGGACGACCCCAAAAGGTTTGCTTCTTTTGTTGATTTTTATTCCGGACAACTGAATGAACTTAATAATTTGTTTAAACCTGATCTTTTTTGGTTTGATGGAGATTGGTCATACGATGAAAAAGCATTTCAAACAGACATGGTTAAAGCCCGGTTGTATAAAGACAATCCGGATCTCATATGTAATTCACGGCTGCGTGGAGGTGATTATGGTACTCCAGAACAAGGTCTCCCGTTAACGGCACCAAAAGAAGATTACTGGGAATTGTGTATGACCATCAACAACTCCTGGGGATATCAGCCCAATGATAAAAAGTACAAATCTGCTGCAAAAATCATCAGCATTTTTGCCGACGTGATCAGTTTGGGAGGTAACCTTTTGTTGGATGTAGGGCCTATGGAAGACGGCACCATTCCCGAAAAACAAGTGGAAGTTTTAAAGGAACTTGGGCGCTGGACTAAAAAACATGAAACAGCCATTTACGAGAGCTTACCTGGTATACCCCGCACCCATTTCAACGGACCATCTACCTTATCTAAAGACAGTACAATTCTTTATCTTTTCTTTGATTATATGCCCAATGAAGATATCGTACTCAAAGGCGTGAAAAATAAAATCAACAGGATCTGGGTGGTAGGCAATGGGACCAAATTGAAATATGAAGTTTTTATGAAAGCGTATTGGAGTCAGGTGCCAGGACTGGTTTATATCCAGGTTCCTGATGAGGTGCTCGACCCTGAAATGACTGTTTTGGCCGTATTGCTGGATGGCAAAATTGACCTTTACGGAGAGGCCGGACAAGTCATTGAAAGTAATTGATCAGGTTGCTAGTAACTGGTTGCTGGTTTTTATTATTTTTTAACCAGCAACCAGCAACTACGCACGTCAAAGACATGCAGGATATTGATTTCAAGTCTGAAGACTTAAAATAGCAGTGTTTTGTTGTTTTAAGTCTTCAGACATGAAACCCATATTATACTTAAATCTAAAAGCGTCTCTGACGCACTACCCGGAAGAAGGTCTTAACTAACAAAAAGAAAACATTTTACCTGGCCTTTCATTCTTCCAAAGGAGTAGGTTGACTAAAAAATAAAGGGCTTAGGTTTTTGCTAAATTACCCCGACTTTTTAAGAGTTAGCCACTCACGATTTATTAATAGCCCACACCAGGAACCAGCAACCGGAAACCAGAAACCAGCAACCAATAACCAGCAACTGCCCCTCCATTTATCTAAAAAAATCCCTTCATCGTCGGTAAAAAGCGTCGAGTTGGACCATTTTACACAACTTTGTATACAGAAATGACATTTAAGCTATGAACATTTTGAACACTAAATTATTGTTACATGGATATTAAAGGATTTGCCAAAAAGAAATTAAAAGATACGATTATGAGTAATACGAATAATGATAAGGACCAAAAGAGCAAACATGCGGATACGGTAATCAAAAACCATATTGTTTGGGCAATGGGAGCGAGTTTTATTCCATTACCTGTGGTTGATGTATTTGCAGTGAGTGGCCTGCAACTGGATATGGTTAAAGGACTGTGCCGTGTTTATGATGTAAGTTTTTCCGAAACTCAGGGGAAAGCTATTGTCACAACATTGACGAGTTCTGCATTGGCTAGAATTGGTGCCAGAAGCCTTATCAAATTAGTTCCTGGTGTCGGATCATTGATCGGAGGGGTAACACTTTCTGTTTTTAATGGTGCATCCACCTATGCTTTGGGAGAGGTTTTTAAGAAACATTTTGCAGCAGGAGGAACTTTCCTGGATTTCGATACGGAACGCCTGAAGAAGTATTACCGCGAAAAATTTGAAAAGGGTAAAAAAGTAGCTGAAAAGATAAAAGAGGAAGAAGAATCTAAAACGAAAAAGACACGTAAGGTGAATGTAGAAGATGTAGTGGTGGAGTCTCCAACAGAAATGGAGGATGTTACTGAAACCGATGTGTTGAAAAGGTTAAGCGAGCTGGGAGAGCTCCGCAATCAGGGAGTTATCACTGATGAAGAGTTCGAAGCTATGAAGAAAAAACTAATTGATTCTTTTTAGACATAAAACAAGGTTTAGCGTTGAAGGTCGTAGTGGTTTCACTACGGCCTTTTTTTTGCCTCGGATGGCACGAATAACACGAATAATTTCCAAATTTATTTTTTTGGATTCCCAATGGCATTTTCGCGAATTTACCTCCAAATCAAAAGCTTGTTTAAATTTATCGGTAACTGAAAATCAATGCATTCTTCCATTTCATCCATTTTCCCAATGATTTAGAATATCGTCGCGAAAGAATTAAAAACCCCAATAAAATCCTGCCTGCTGATCGCAGGAAGGCAGGCGCAGGAAGGCAGGGTTTAAACATACTCTAAATGGCGTTTTTTGAATAAAGGATATTAAACATTCCACCTGGCCAGCGGCGTAACTGACTGGTCGGTAAATTCACCTTTTAGGTATTTGTAATAACCCGTTACCCCAATCATTGCCGCATTATCCGTACAGAACTCAAACTCCGGGATGTACGTATTCCATTGCATTTTCTTTTCCAGGGATTTTATGCCTTGTCTTAAAGCAGAATTAGCTGAAACCCCGCCGGCTATGGCGATTTCCTTTATGCCCGTTTCCCTGCTGGCTCTTTTGAGTTTACTCAACAAAATACTGACAATTCGTTGTTGAACGGAGGCACAGATGTCATTCAGATTATTTTTGATGAAATCAGGATCTTGTTTCAGATTATCCCTCAGAAAGTACAAGATGGCTGTTTTCAATCCGCTAAAACTGAAATTTAAGCCCTGTATCTTCGGTTCGGGAAACTCAAAACGCGGTTCACCCTTTTGAGCGTAATGGTCAATTAATGGGCCTGCAGGATAATCCAAACCGAGAAGCTTCCCTGTTTTATCAAAGGCCTCTCCGGCGGCGTCATCCAGAGTGCTTCCTATTAGTTCCATTTCCAGATGGTCCTTGACGATAATGATTTGAGTATGTCCGCCGGATACCGTCAGACATAAAAAGGGAAAAACAGGGTAGGGCTCCCTGGCAAAATGAGCCAGTACATGTGCTTGCAGATGATTAACTTCAATGAGTGGTATGCCCAAACTCAGAGCATATGCTTTTGCAAAAGAAATCCCAACGATCAAAGAGCCGACAAGGCCGGGGCCTCGTGTAAAAGCCACGGCATTGATCTCCTCTTTTTTGATTCCAGCCTGTTGAAGAGCAACATCGACAATGGGGACAATATTCTCCTGGTGTGCCCGGGAAGCTACCTCAGGGACTACTCCTCCGTAAAGTGTGTGAATTTCCTGATTGGCAACACAATTGCTTAATACCTTTCCATTCTGGATAACTGCAGCAGAAGTATCATCACAGGAAGACTCTATGGCCAGTATGTTGATGTTTGACATAATTGAATAATTAGGCGTGCAAAGATAGTCTTTTTTAATGAAGTGATACGTTTACATTTCGTAGGACCTTATCCCTGATTTTCCTTGAAAACCTTCAATCAATTCGCCAATTTATCATGCTTTCATACACCAAAACAATTCAAATTTTCATCAAATTAATGGCCGTTTTAATGAAATGAAAAACAATTATTTTTAAATTGCGTCCGATTATGTCTTTATCAAGAAAAAACCTTATAATTGCATCAAAACGAACGAAAATATGAGAATCGTACTTAATCTGTTATTCGTTGCTATTGCCTTGTTCTTGTTGTATACGCTTTACACGAGTATCCGCGAACCTATTGCCTTTAACAAGGAAAGGAACATACGTGAAGCCGCAGTAATCGATAAACTGAAAGAAATTCGTCAGGCGCAGGAAATGTATCGCTACATCACCGGAGAATTTGCCGGAGATTTTGATACGTTAGCTCAAGTTTTGACGGAAGACAGCTTCGCTATCATCAAGATTATTGGTGACCCTGATGATCCTGATTTCACTGGCGAAATTATTAAAGATACATTGCTTTCTCCTGCTATCGATTCAGTAATAGCATTGGGAATGAACCTGGATTCTCTTAGGTATGTTCCTTTTGGTGAACCAGGACTGACCTTTAATATTTCCGCTGATACATTGACCTACCAAAAGACTTTGGTAAATGTGGTGGAAGTCGGTATTCCAAGAAGGAAATTCATGGGCAAATGGGGTAGTTCACATTTCAAGCGGTATGATCAGACTTACAGTCCTGAAAAGCCACTCAAATTTGGAGATATGAACGCACCAAAGCTTGCAGGAAATTGGGAAGATTAATATTTGAAATAATTGAAGATAATTACAGCAGAAGTTTTACCTCTGCTTCGGAACTGTCCATCCTGCTCGGGGTGGACAGTTTTACTTATATGATCAGTGATGCTAATCGCCAGGCCCGATTGCTCAAGGATTATACTTTGGAAAAACACCTCGGACAAGAGGTTGAAGTCAAAAAGATCCTTTCAGGTGATAAACATCTTAACGCCGCCTTCAGAAGTGTTTTATTAGGCATCGACAATCCAAATGCCACCCTCATTCCGGAATCCTTTTATCAGGAAAGAGAGCGTAAACAATACCTGGAACACCTTATGCCTATGAGAAACGATATGGCCATTTTTACAGACACCCTGAATGGTCAGTCAGCCAAAAATGTTTTTGGCGTCAAGGCAAACTTGTTATCATTATTTGAAGAGCATTTACCAGGTTTTCATATTCTGCACTTCTCTACAGCATTAATGCGTGCCCTGGAATCTCATGCACAGGTCAACCCGGGGCACCAGATATATCTTTACCTAAGAACAAAATCGGTCCGAATACTGCTCTTTGATAATGGAAAGGTGAAATTCTCCAACAGTTTCCAGTTTTCGGGAGTGAAGGATGTATTGTATTATTTGTTATTAGTTTTTAAACAGCATGGACTGGATAATGCTCAGACACCTGTTTTCCTCCTGGGGCAATTGATGCGTGATTCAGAAATGTTCCGGCTTTTACACCGGTACATTGGGAAATTGTTCTTTTTCGAGCATGGGGCTAGTACAAAAATGGGGAACAAACTGGCAAAGATGCCTTCCTGGTTCTTTTATGATGTGCTGAGTCTGAATACCTGATCAGGTTTTCAGTAAGTTCCTTTTATCTCCTGTCCACTACGTGCTTAAATCATTTTATCATTTCTAATTGAACCCAACATATGCGTATTATTGGTGGTAAATTCAAAGGTAGAAAGTTTGACCCTCCGGCAGGAAAATGGCCAACCAGACCTACCACTGATTTTGCCAAAGAAGGCCTTTTTAATATTCTTACCAACGTTTTTGATTTTGAGAAAATTGCTGTCCTGGATCTTTTTGGAGGCTCCGGAAGTATTGCTTATGAGCTGGTTTCCAGAGGATGCAGCCAGGTGACCTATGTCGATAATTTTTACCCTTGTGTTGCCTATGTCAAAAAGACCAAAGCTGTTTTGGAAATTCAGGAAGAGATAAAAGTGGTCAAATCAGATGCATTTAAATTTATCGAAAAAGCAACATCATCTTTTGACCTGATTTTCGCAGACCCTCCCTATGCACATGCCAGGCTACCCAAACTGCCGGATATGATCTTTGACAATAACCTCCTGAAAGAAGGAGGGTGGTTCATTCTGGAGCACGACAGGAACGCTAATTTTGAGCAACACCCGCGCTTTTTCAGACAACAAAAATACGGTAACAATATTTTTAGCTTTTTTAAGTGAATTTTTGTCAGCTTTTTTGTGTTGTTAGCCTTAATCAATGATTGGAAAGCCTTAACTTTGGCCGAATTTTAAAACAAAAAAGAAACCTCGTAAATGAATATTACGAAAACCATACAGGAAGGAGTGGTAAAAGCGGTGAAAAGCCTCTACGATGCAGATATTGAAGCAGATAGTGTAGCAGTCAACACTACCAGGCCTGATTTTGAGGGAGAATATACTGTTGTAACCTTCCCGTTTAGTAAGATTGCCCGAAAAAAACCACAAGAAATTGGGGAAGATATTGGCAAATTCCTGGAACAGGAACTTGAAGAGGTCGTAAGATACAATACGGTTCAGGGGTTTCTCAACCTCGTCATTGCTGATAATTGGTGGAAGGCGTTTCTCGACAGTATGTTTGATCAGGAGAAATATGGATATGCCGAACCACACGGTCATAAAGTAATGGTGGAATTTTCCTCGCCTAATACCAATAAACCCTTGCACCTGGGGCATATCAGGAATATACTGCTGGGCTGGTCAACCTATAAAATTATGACCGCGGCAGGTTATGATGTGATCAGGACTCAGGTGGTCAATGACAGAGGAATTGCTATTTGCCGGAGCATGGTCGCCTGGAAGAATTTTGGTGAAGGCAAAACACCTGAAAGCACTGGCATTAAAGGAGATCACTTCGTTGGAAATTATTATGTCGAGTTTGCCAAAAGGTTTGAAGATGAATATGCACAATGGCTGAATTCAGCAGCAGCTGAGGAAGTCTATAAGCATGAGGCTAAGGATACACAAACCCGGGAGGTATTTTTCAAAAAATATAAAAATACCTACTTCAATAAACAAAGTGAACTTGGCAAACAAGCCAGAGAAATGCTGATCGCCTGGGAAGCAGGTGATCCGGAGGTAAGGGCCTTATGGGAAGAAATGAATGGTTGGGTTTATAAAGGATTTGATGTTACTTATGAAAACTTAGGGGTAGAGTTTGACAAACTATATCACGAGTCAGACACTTACCTGCTGGGTAAGGAGATCATTGAGTCGGCTATTGAAAAAGGTATCATGCACCGGGACGGAAAACGTGTGTGGGCCGATTTTGAAGCCATTGGTCTCGAGCCAAAAACAGTGATCAAGAGTGATGGTACATCCACTTATACATCCCAGGATATGGGAACGGCAAGATTGAGGTATGATGATTATGGTGTTGAAAAAATGGTTTATGTGGTTGCCGATGAGCAAAACGACCATTTCAAAGGGCTGTTTCATATTTTGAAAATGCTGGACGAACCATATGCAGATGGCTTGTATCATCTTTCTTACGGGATGATTGATCTGACCACCGGAAAAATGAAATCACGGGAAGGAAAAATCGTCGATGCCGATGACTTAATGAAATCGGTGATCGATGAGGCGATGGAGAATTCAAAGGAAAGAGATACGACCAGTGATTTATCGGAAACGGAGCAAAAAGAGGTAGTAAGAAAGATTGGAATGGCAGCCTTGAAATTCTTTATCATCAAGGTGAATCCTAAGAAACGAATGACCTTTGATCCGCATCAATCCCTTGATTTTCAAGGGCAAACGGGGCCTTATGTGCAAAATGCCTATGTGAGAACCCGGTCGGTCCTGAGAAAAGCAGGTGATTTTTCTGTGGATTCTACTGAAACTTATGATCAGGTAAAAGATGAGGAGAAGAGTATTATTATACAACTTCAGCAATTCCCTGAATTAGTTCAGTCAGCTGCCGAGAACTATGATCCATCCGATATAGCCAATTATTGTTATAATCTGGCTAAATCCTACCACCGGTTTTTCCACGAATGCCCGATCCTTAAAGCTGAAACGGAAGCAGCAAAAGCATTCAGATTAAAGATCTGTGTGGCGGTTGGCAATACCCTGAAAACAGGTATGGATCTGTTGGGAATTGAAATGCCGGAAAGAATGTAATTAAGTAACGTTACGGGTTTCGTGTTGCGGGTAACGAGTTTATTAAAATTACGAAAACCAGCAACCAGCAACCAGTAACTGAATAAATAATAACCCTGACCTTTAACGGTTAAAACAATAAATAATGAGTGAAGAATTAAAAGACTCCAGGTCTTTAAATTTTATCGAGAAGATCATCTCCGATGATATTGCCAATGGCAAACATGCCGGAAAGGTGCATACCCGATTCCCTCCGGAACCCAATGGTTATCTCCATATTGGTCATGCCAAAGCAATTGTAGTGAATTTTGAAATTGCAAAAAAATTTGGAGGCAAAACAAACCTGCGGCTGGATGATACCAATCCGACTACAGAGGAAACCCACTATGTGGAGAATATCAAAAAAGATATTAATTGGCTGGGCTATGAATGGGAAGGTGAAGAAAGGTATGCCTCTGATTATTTTGAACAACTCTATGAATATGCGATTGGCCTGATCAAAAAAGGAATGGCCTATGTAGATGACTCCACTCCGGAAGAAATTGCCGAAATGCGAGGGACACCAACTGTACCTGGCAAAAACAGCCCATATCGGGAAAGATCTGTAGAAGAAAACCTCCGGTTATTTGAAGGGATGCGTAATGAAGAATTCCCCGATGGCTCAAAGGTGCTTCGTGCCAAAGGAGATATGTCCTCACCCAATATGCACATGAGAGATTCGATCATGTACCGGATCAAACATGAACATCACCATCGTACTGGTGATGATTGGTGCATTTATCCTATGTATGATTTTGCACATGGTCAGTCAGATTCCATTGAGGGCATCACTCATTCCCTTTGTTCTATTGAATTTGAGAATCACAGGCCGTTATACGACTGGTATATTGATAAACTGGAAATTTTCCCATCCCGCCAAATTGAATTTGCCAGGATGAATGTTTCTTACATGATCACCAGTAAGCGCAAGCTGAAAAAATTGGTGGATGAGAAATATGTAAGCGGCTGGGATGATCCGAGAATGCCAACATTGGCCGGGATGCGTCGCAGGGGTATTCCTCCTAAAGCGATTCGTGAATTTTGTGATGAGGCAGGCGTGGCAAAGCGTACCAATGTAATTGAGATTGAAAAACTGGAATACAATACTCGTCAGGTACTCAATAAGACCACTGCACGAGTGATGGCTGTATTGAATCCACTCAAGGTGGTCATTACCAATTATCCTGAGGATAAGGTGGAATATATGGAAACGGTTAATAATCCTGAGGACGAAAGCATGGGGTCCAGAAAATTACCTTTTTCAAGAGAATTATACATTGAAAGAGATGATTTCATGATAGACCCTCCTAAAAAGTTCTTCAGACTGGGGCCGGGGAGAAATGTCCGCCTGAAAAGTGGATATATTCTGCATTGTGAAGATTTTAAAACCGATGATTCAGGGGAAGTGGTTGAGGTTTATTGTGCCTATTACCCGGACAGTAAAAGTGGAGAAGATACCTCAGGCGTTAAGGCCAAAGGAGTGATTCACTGGGTATCGGTAGCACATGCTAAAGATGCTGAGGTAAGGATGTATGACAGGTTGTTCACTGACCCGACACCGGATGCTCATGAGGGTAAGGATTATCTTGAATTTTTCAATGAAAAATCACTGGAGGTGATCACTGCAAAAGTTGAGCCGGCATTGGTGGAAGTTGAGCCGGGAAGACGTCTCCAATTCATGAGAAAAGGTTATTTTTGTGTAGACACGGATTCTACAAAAGAAAATCCTGTATTTAATCTGACCATCTCGCTTAGAGACAGTTGGAAAAAATAATAAGTTGTGGGAAGTTGTTGGAAATTTTGATGTTTTTCGAATTTCAAACTGCTTCCCTCATCCATTCAACATGATTATGAAAGGACGTAGTATTTTAAAGCGAGAGCGATTTTCCATTACCATCGACAGGCTGTGCCATCAGCTGATCGAAGATCATGT
>QQUB01000555.1 GCA_008501835.1 Bacteroidota bacterium | reverse complement strand
CACAGCAGCGGACATTGACAATGGCTCGAATGATGCTTGCGGAATTGCAAGTTTGAGCGTGTCTCCATCCGGTTTTGATTGTTCGAACCTGGGTGAAAATACCGTGACGTTGACGGTAACCGATATTAATAACAATCCGGCGACCTGTACAGCTACAGTGACGGTTGAGGACAATATTGACCCTGTAATTACCTGCTCGGCAGATATAACTATGGGAACAGATCAGGGACTGTGTGGTGCCAGCGTTGAATTCCTGGTTACTGCAACAGATAATTGTGACGAGACCACCATTACCTGCACCATTGGCGGTAGTGGTCCTTCAGGAGATTGTGCCTGGAATGAAGTAGATCTGACACTCGTTTTTGATAATTTTCCGGAAGAGACTTCCTGGTCAATCGTTGATAACAATGAGAATGTTGTTGCCTCCGGTGGTCCATATGTGAACCAGCCTAATGGTTCAATACTTGACCTGACCTTTAATCTGCCTGATGGAGAATATCTGTTGGTAATGAATGATTCTCAGGGAGATGGAATGTGTTGCGATTATGGTTTTGGGTCCTATACACTGTCCAGTTATGGAAACCTGATCGTTTCCGGTGGCATTTTTGGATATTCTGATAAGACGAATTTCTGCGTTGAAACGCCTCCTCCGGGTGGGAATGAATTGCTGACGGTTGTTGAATCCGGAGATTTCTTCCCTGTAGGAACTCATTTGGTTACTTGTACTGTTTTTGACGGAAGTGAAAACAGTGATGTCTGTACATTTGTGATCACTGTCAATGATACAGAAGCCCCAATGATAGATATGCCTTGTCCGGAGAATATTACCCTCTGTGGTGCACAGAACGTTTTCTGGACACCTCCTACGGCTACGGATAATTGTGCTGTGGTTTCAACGGTCAGTAATTATGATCCGGGAGATTACTTTGGAGTAGGTACTTACACCGTTACCTACACCTTCTTTGATGAAGCAGGGTTGTCTGTTTCCTGCAGCTTTATGATCACTATCAATCCTGTGCCGGATGTGGTGATCTCTCAGGAGGATGTACCGCTCTGGTGCCAGGGAATTCAGGTATTGACGGCCAATGTGCTCAATCCGGATGATTTGACTTATCCGCTGACCTTTGAATGGTCGGATGGTTTACCGGGAGATCCGGTGGTGATCGCACCTGCCAATGGTGAATATACGGTTACCGTGACGGATGCGCTGAATTGTAGTACAGTGGTTTCAACGGTTGTGGATGAGGACATTTCTTCCCTGTTTTCGGCTTATACCATCATTTCCGGGGAAGAATTTGAAATGTATGCATCGGATGTACTTGGAGGTGGAGTGGGCATTGAGGATGCTGACGAGGGTGAAATTGGGTTGAATTCCAATATTTATACATTCCTTAAGGCGAACCTCTCCAACGTCATGATAGATGGCAGTAGTTTCATCAATGAAATGATCGATGCAGACTTTGATCTTCCGTTCCCGCCATTCCAGGGGAATTCCTTTAATGATCTGAACAATGTAGTGGTTCCGACCAATACGACAGTGACTTTATCAGGAACCAACTACGGATGGGTGACCGTCCATTCGGGTGGAACACTGATCATCGATAATGCAACCATGTATTTCCAGAATCTGACGACTAAAAAAGATGCGACGATCATATTCAATCAGCCTTCAGACCTGATGATCAAACGAAGAATGACGATAGGGGAGACCAATACGATCAATCCGGATGAGCATACTTGCGTGATCTACGTTCAGGATCAGGCTTCGATAAATCAGGGCTCCGTAGTGACTGCCAATATTTATGCTCCTGAAGGGCTTGATGTAAATGATTCCGGTGCGAGCCTTACGACGTATATGACAGGAATTTTCATCAGTAATGACCGAATCGGGTCAGATCATAATGTCATCTGGAACTGGAATCTGAATTGTAGTTACCTGCCATCAGCAAGTGGAGCAATACCATTGGCTCAGTCAGACGGAAATGATGCAGTTGATGATATTCAGGATGGAATGGTTGAGAAACCAGCAATGGGGCTTAATGTTTATCCGAATCCAGCCTCCGGAATTGTCAATATTACTGTTGCTGACCTTCTGGGTCAGGATGTCGAATTGTACATGTACGACGCCTTTGGCAAGCAGGTTATGCGTCAACCGCTGGGTATATTAGAGGTCGGTACCATTTCTATTGATCTGTCTGCTGACAGATATACATCTGGCATGTATCATGTAAGTCTTAAGGCAGGAGAGGATTGGTATAACGTCCGGTTTATTTTGAGTAAATAATGACCTTAATTGCAAGCAATTAGTTTCATAAAATGAGAAGAGCCTGAATTCAGGCTCTTCTTTTTTGTGAAAAACTGTTATTTGTGATTTGTCCTTGGTAAGGAATTTTTAAATTTGAAATTCAAAAAAAAGCATCATGCGATACCTTATAATTATTTCTTTAGCATTCTTTTTCCTGGCTTGCGGTTCTTCTGCAAATGAAGCCGCTGCAACGACAGATCCCAAATCAGAACCGGAATCTCCTAATATTGAGATTCAGGTGGAAGGACTGGCCGCCGGCAAATCATATCTCATTGGTATTTTTACAGATCAGCAGTACAGAATAGATTCTGCCCAGATCGATGCAACCGGTAAAATGTTGTATTCACGGGAAGAACCATATCCTCCCGGTTTTTATATGGCCTGGTTTCCTACCAATGAAACCATCCAAATTCTGATTGATCAGGATCAGACCTTTTCCATAAAAACAAAAGCAGGGTCCATTTACCCTTCCATTTCTGTAACAGGAAGTGTGGATAATGATTTGTTGTACCAAAATCTGAACTTTCAATTTGATCAACAACCGAAATTCAACAGCATCGCCCAGCAGCTAAAAGGCGTGGCTGAGGGAAGTCCACAATACCAGGAGTTGAAAAATCAGGAAAACCAACTTATTGCAGAGCGTAAATCACACCTGGACGCTATATTTAAAGATCACCCCAATAGTTTCTTTACCATATTTAAAAAGGCAGGACAAAACCCGGAAGTACGGGATGTGAGGAATCCTGATGGAACTGTGAATAATAACCTTCAGGTCTATTTGTACAGAAGTGAATTCTGGAAAGATGTTGATTTCAGTGATGAACGATTATTATACACACCGGTGATTGCCAATAAGCTCAACCGTTATATCAGCGAGATAACGGTACAAAACCAGGATTCCATTATCAAGTCAGCAAAAATCCTTGTGGATCAGGTGCTCGATCACCCGGAGTATTTTAAATATTTCGCCAATTCTATTACACTGAAGTACGAACCAACCAAAACGACCCTGATGGATCCTGAAGCGGTTTATGTTTTTATGGTTCAAAATTATTTCACTAAAGAAAGAGCCTTTTGGTCACAGGAAGTGGAAGTCAATGCCCTCCAGCAACGGGCAGGAGAAATGGCCGGCAGTTTGTTAGGTAAAAAAGGACCGGATGTGCAAACAAAGGATATCAATGGGCAGATGAAGTCGATCTATGAAATGACGGCCCCCTACATTGTGATCTTCATGTTTAATCCGGATTGTGATCATTGCCAGGAGGAAGCTCCGGAGCTGGTTAAATTCTATCGGGAATGGAAAAATAAAGGGGTGGATGTATTTACGATAGCCCTGGATACGGAGGAGGCTGCATGGAGGAGCTTTATCAAATCTTCCGGTCTGCCGGGAACACATGTTCACGACCCAACTAACAGATCTATTTACGGAAAGTATTATGTAGATAACACTCCTGAAGTCTATGTTTTGAATCCTGACAGAACGATCATTGGAAAAAACCTGAAGATCAACCAGATTGCAACAGTGATCGGGCAGGATCAGAATAAATAACAGAAAAGGGAAGACCATTTCAGATGAATGAGCTTCCCTTTTTTACTATTCCTCCGGCATTGTGTCACAAGGAATTTCCCAGCATTTTCTGGTATCTTCCTCTTCTTCATTCGCTTGAGTAATGCAAACCTGGCATTTGACGAGGCCGGAATTATTAATAGCGCCTTTTTCAAAGACAGTTTCCAGAGGATTGCCCTCTTTGTCATGGACTTCCCATCCCATCACCTTTCCTTCCTTGAAGTTCGCATAAAGCGTATAGTCCCTGGTTTTATTGACAGGATTCAAACCATCCTGTGTGGTCATTTTTTCGGCAGGGATTACCGGCTCCGGTTTTTTTTGTTCTTCTGAACAGCTAAAGGTGAGCGTAGCCAGTAAAAAGAGTATAGCAGAAGCAGAAATCGGAACTGTTTTGAAGAGTGACATCAGTATTTTTTTTACCTCAAAAAATAAAATTCAAAGGCCAACTTACGTAAAAGTTGACAGTAAAAATAATATTAAAGCAGAAGATCAAATCTCTACTGATTACCTTCCATTCTTTGTTGCTGCCGTTCAATTAAACGTCCGGATATCCTGAGGAAGTCCATTTCGGTAATGATACCGATCAGCTCTCCATTTTTTACCACGGGCAGGCACCCGATGCGGTTATCTCTCATCTTGTGCATGGCCTCAACAATGGAAGTGTCCGGTGATACAGTAATCGGGTTTTGCTGCATGACTTCTCTGGCCGTTTTAGTCTCCTTTATGCCTCTCAGGCATTGTTTGGTAAAATGCCTGAGTAAAGTCCTGGAGGTGATCAATCCTACCAGGTTGCCTTTAGGATCCTCTACAGGCATATGTCTGATCTTTTTCCAGTCCATGAGTTCAGCCACCATTTCGATCAGATCATCCTGTTGAACGGTAAACAGGTCAGTGATCATGAACTCTTCAACTTTTAGTACAGCCGGTCTGTAAATGGCAAGGTCGTCTTTTTTGGGTAATGGCCAGGTATGGACAGGATTCCCAATTTTTTGATTTTTGATGATGGCTGCGGTAAGGATTGTCAG
>QQUB01000471.1 GCA_008501835.1 Bacteroidota bacterium | reverse complement strand
TATGTTGATGAAGCAGGAAACCAGCCTTTTAAAATAAAATTTAAAGATGCCATGGGCTTTCGTGAAGGGTTGGCAGCTGTTGCGATCAAAGATAAATGGGGCTTTATTAATGAAAAAGGAGAAGTATTCATTGATTTAAAATATGATAAAGCAGGGACCTTCAGGTTCAAGCGTTCTGTGGTAACTCAAGGGAAACTATATTCACTCATAAATGAAAAAGGAGATCGTGTTACAGCCGAATATGATACCATTTACAGGAGGGGGAATTTCTATATCATGCGAGAGAATGATCTATTGGGGGTGATGGACTCTGTTGGTCAGATTTTGGAAAATCCCAAGTTTGACAAAATCGGCAGTTTTTACAACAATCAGCTGACCGTGAAATTCAAGGATAATTGGGGAGTCTGGGAAAACGGGGAGTTAGATACTTCCAACAGGGAACTCTATTTGTCTGCTCCTGAAGAATTTCCGGTTTTCAGGGAAGTATGTGAATCTTTTGAAAGTCCAAAAGAAAAAAAGCGCTGTTCTGATTCTATGTTGCTAGTGGAAGTGCAAAAAAATATTAAATACCCAATTGAGGCAAGAAACAAAGGAATCCAGGGAAGAGTTTTTATCCATTTTGTCATTGATAGACATGGAAAGGCCCGGGATTTCAGAATAGTAAGGAGTATCGGTGGCGGTTGTGACGAAGAAGCCTTAAGAGTAGCCAGGGATTATTTGAACGTTTGGAGTAAACCAGGCAAGCAGGATGGTATCGAAGTGAATACAATCTTTTACCTTCCTGTTCACTTTCGGTTAGAATAAATTCCGGGATATGGTTCTTAGACTTGAAAGTAGGTGATTTCTGTCTGAAAATATATGTATCCCTGACTTTGCAGATTACTAAGGACTTCAAGGTGCTGTAAACCCACATTTCTACCCACTATTCACAAAAAAGTTATAACTTCGTAAAATATCCCGGTTTCCGGATTGAACCCCCAGACCTCCGAGGTTTTGGAAACCTCGGAGGTCTGGTTGCGAACCGGAACAACATTTTTTAACCAGACCAACGCCATTGAAAAGGACCATTTTTCTGATATTCCTCCTTACAGCCTTTAGTGTTGTTCTCCGATCTCAGGGAGACGGAGGAGTCAAACCGGAAGAGCCAATTGAAATCAACTTCTCGGCAGAAGGTGGTTTTTATATGGATGAAGTGGAGGTGGAAATAACCGCTCCCGGCTCTTCGGTCTACTACACATTGGATGGCAGACGACCTACCACTCGCTCAAAATTCTATTCCAAACCCATAGTCATTACCAAAACCAGCGTGCTGAGGGTTTTGGCTTATCGCCATAAAAGCAAAAAAAGGGAAGTAGGTCAAACCTACTTTATTGATGAACCACCAACCGGTTTTCCTGTCGTTTCCATCGGGATAACTCCCTATGTTTTATTTGACCCGGAAAATGGCATGTTCATGAAAGGTACTCACGCGGTAGATTCCCTGTGGACGAAGCCAGGAGCCAATTTCTGGAGTCGAAAAGAAGTTCGGGTTCATGTAGATATCTTTGAAAGTGACGGTTCTAATGTTTATAATAATTTAACAGGACTGAGGTTGTTTGGTGGCATGAGCCGTTTGTTTCCCCAAAAATCGCTTGCCCTTGTCGCACGTAACCGTTATGGGGAGAACAGAATCAAACATCCTGTTTTTGGGAAAGGAGAGCCTAAAAAGTACAAATTCCTGGTATTGAGAAACTCGGGGAGTGACTTCAGGAAATCTCATTTCCGGGATGGGCTAATGACCGGATTGGTCGAAGATTGGGATATTGAAACACAGGCTTACCGGCCATCTCATGTATATATCAATGGTAAGTACTGGGGTATTTATAATATTCGTGAAAAGGTCAACCGGTACTTCCTGCAAAGTCATTCCGAAGCGGATAAGGATAGCATTGACCTCATGGAGCACCGCTATATAAGCAAGCGGGGGGATAAGGAACATTATGGGGAACTATTGTCTTTTGTTAAGGAGAATGATTTAAGTATTCCGCAAAATTATTATTGGATACAGTCCCAGATGGAGGTGACGAACTTTATCGATTATCAGATCGCACAGATCTATTTCGATAATCAGGATGCCGGAGGAAATATTAAGTACTGGCGTCCGCGAACAGATCAGGGGCGCTGGCGCTGGATTCTTTACGATACTGATTGGGGGTTTGGGTTGCATGATGATGATGCTTATCGCAATAACAGCCTTAAGTTTCACACCAAACCCAACGGACCTCGCTGGCCAAATCCTCCATGGAGTACATTATTCCTGCGAAAACTGCTGGAAAATCCGGACTTCGAAAGGACTTTTGTCAATCGGTTTGCGGATCACCTCAATGAATCATTTGCCAGCGAAAAGGTTGGACGTAAAATTGATGATATGTACCAGGTTTTATTGCCTGAAATGCCCCGCCACATTGATCGCTGGAATCTCGATTTTGAGAAATGGCAGCACCAGGTTCGTATCATGCGGACCTTTGCAGCAGAAAGACCGTTCCATTTACGGATGCAACTGATGGATTATTTTTCCACTGGCTCTATGAGGGATGTGACCGTTGAGGCCAGTACGGGAGGCACGGTTTATATTAATAATAATCTGGAGGTCCGGCAAAAACCGCTGCAAGGGAAATATTTTGAAAAATACCCGATCACTGTGAGAGCAGTGGCTGATTATGGGTATCGGTTCGTGGGATGGGAAGGAGTTGAAGTGGATGAAGAAGTTCGTGGCTTTGAACTCGAACTGGAAAAAGAAACTTATGAGATAAAAGCTGTTTTTGAAAAATACACGCATCCTCTGGCGGGAAAATTAATGATCAACGAAGTCTGCCCGTATAGCAAAAAGACAGGAGACTGGATCGAGCTGCACAATCAAACTGAAGAAATAATAAACATGGAGGGGTGGGTGCTGACGGATCGCAAAAATGAATTTGTATTACCCGATGTGGAAATTGCCCCGAATGATTACCTGGTGGTTTGTCGTGACTCTACAAAATTTTTCCGCGTTTTTCCAACAGCTTATAACGTAGTATCCGGGTTGAATTTCGGACTAAACAAACGGCAGGAAACTTTAGGGTTGTTTTCCAGAAGAGGAGCAGTTGTCGACAGCTTTCATTACTCTGTGCCGCCTACAGATTCAGCCTTTACTTTATCCTTGCTTTTGCCAACACTTGATAACGGAGATTTTGAAAACTGGGAGTCCGGTTTCGGGCAGGGAACGCCCAATGCGCCCAACCCGTTTTACGTAGAAAGTCGTATCAAAAAAATACAGACTCAATGGATGCAAATAGGTTTGGCCGCAGCTGTTGTGCTCATATGTGTTTTACTATTATTCCTTCGAGCCAAAGAAATTTTATAGAACTTATGTTTCGATAGTTCTTTTTTTAGAAAAAACTACTATCTTTGCGTGCCGTTTTGACCAGGAAAGTCAATTCGGGTTTATTTTTTGTTGAAAATCAGTATTAAATTAAGATATAATGGAAACGGTTGCAATTAAAGGACTGAAAAGAACTGAAACAGGTAAAAAGGCCACAAAGGCTTTGAGACGTGAAGGAATGATCCCTTGCGCTATGTATGGAATGGGAGATGCCACTCACTTTGGTGTTTCTTTCAAAGATGTTAAGCCTTTGATCTATACTGCCAGTTTTAAGTTGGCTGAAATTGATATTGACGGCTCAAAGCACACATGTATCATTAAGGACAGAACCTTCCACCCTGTAACAGAGGAAATCGAAAATATCGAGTTCATTGAGTTGCTCGATGGTCGTAAGGTTACTGTTCAGGTTCCTGTGAAATTCGAAGGTCAGGCTCCTGGTGTTAAGATCGGGGGATCAATGCAGCAAAACCTTCGTAGAATTACTATCAAAACCACTCCTGAACATTTAGTTGATGAGTTGGTGCTAGATATTTCTACTCTTGAGATTGGCCAGTCTGTTCGTGTAAGAGACATTGCGGAACTCGAAGGTGTAGAGGTCATGAATCCGGGAGGAACTCCAGTTGCAACTATCGAAGTACCACGTGCATTGCGTAGTCAGCAGGCAGGCGAAGAAGGTGAAGAAGGAGCTGAAGGAGAAGTGGCTGAAGGAGAAGGAGCTGAAGGAGCAACCGAAGAAGCAGCTGAATAAACCTCAGCTTAAGCTTTTAAAGATAAACATTGCAATGAGGCGCAGATTCCATTTGAGAGTCTGCGCCTTTTCCATTTTGGCAATTTAGTATTATAAATCATTACCTTGCAATAAAAAATTATGAAAGCCCTTCGCCTTTCCATTGTTCAGGATCACCTCGCCTGGGAACAAAAGCAGCAAAACCTCAAGCATTTTTCAAAAGTTTTAAGTCCACTCAAAGGAGAAACAGACCTCATTGTCCTTCCGGAAATGTTCACAACCGGGTTTAGCATGAATGCTGAAAAGCTGGCCGAAACTATGGAAGGTCCAACGGTCCAATGGCTGAAAAAACAAGCGGCTGATCTTTCTGCGGCTATTATGGGAAGTTGTATTATCAGGGATATGGGGAAATTCTATAACCGTCTGCTGTTTGTTACTCCTGAAGGGAAAACTTTTTATTATGATAAACGTCACTTGTTCTCCTTTGCCGGTGAACATGAATATTATACAGGAGGTACGCACCGTATACTGATACCTTACAAAGGCTGGAAAATTATGCCTCAGATCTGCTACGACCTTAGATTTCCGGTTTGGAGCCGCAATACTGATGATTATGATCTGTTGATCTACGTAGCCAATTTCCCTGACAAACGTCGCTTTGCCTGGCAACAATTGCTCACCGCCAGAGCTATTGAAAACCAGGTATATACCATTGGTGTGAATCGCATAGGTTTGGATGAAAATGGTATAGAATATTCCGGTGATTCCGTATGTCT
>QQUB01000859.1 GCA_008501835.1 Bacteroidota bacterium | reverse complement strand
AAAGCTGGTTTAACGACCAGCAAGCCGCGTATACGCGAACCTATGTGACAGACAAAACAATTCTTGTAAATGTTCCGAGTAGTGTTCCGACGGTTGTTACGGACCAGATCCGGTTTGTATTTGCCAACGGGGAGGAGATGTTATACGACTTCCTGGTGGACGTTCCCGGCCCGAAACTGAATTCGATAAAAAGCGAATATGTTGAAGCCGGAGACGTTGCGATCCTTACGGGTGATTTCTTCTTTGAACCAACAACTGTGACCTTCGCCGGTGGAGAGGAAGGTACCATCAGCTCTCTGAGCAAGACTGAAGTACAGGTAATTGTACCGGAGGGTGCAGAAATGGGAGAAATTGCCATTAGTACGAATTTTGGTACTGTTGAATCGGATTTCCTCTTCCGGGATAACCGAAATCTCATTGTTGATTATGATGCATGGCGGTCAAGAAGCTGGAATTCTCCAGTAGCTGATGTGACAGCCGGGACCAACGAATTGGCACCCTGTTCAGGCAATTATACTTATTTCAAATGGGACAATGTAGGTGCATGGCAATGGGTTAATGAGTTGAATATGATGTATATCGCTGAAGATCCGGAAACAGGCAGAGGTAATATTCCGATCTTTCCTGCAGGAGCGAATGTAAATGAATGGGGAGTTCGATTTGAAATAAATGTTGCCTTTGAGTGGAGAGAGATTCCTCTGGAAATTTTCTTTGCTCCTTATGGAGGTGATCATGGACGCGACATACCTGTTCCTCTGGCACGATGGAAACCCTGGGAAGCTAATGGTTTATATCAAACTGATGGTTGGGAAACGGTTACGGTTCCATTGACAGAATTCACAGAAGATAAAGATGGTAATCCTGCTGAACTTGATGACCTTTCCGATTTGACCAATTTCACCATAATGTTTTTCGGGGCTGCTGACGGCACACAAAACGTTCATATTGGAATTGACAACCCAAGGGTAGTCAAGCTTTAACCTATAAAAAAGTTAATCATGTATAAACCATATAAATTTTTATCCTTTTTATTCGTCGGACTCTTATCGGTTATGGTCTTTTTCAGTTCATGTAACAAAGATGATGACGATACGCCAACGGATGAAATTCAATTATTGAGCTTTGGGCCTTCTCCTGCCTTAAGGGGAGGTACCCTGCAAATAATCGGTACTAACCTCGATAAGGTTTCGGCTGTAGTCTTGCCTGATAATATTGAGGTGGCTTCCTTTGACAGCAAAACTTCTGAAAAGATCGAATTGACAATTCCGGAGGAGACTGTTGAAGGTCATATCGTTCTGAAAACACCGGATGGTGATATTACTTCATTAACCATACTTACTATTTCAGAACCAATCGTTTTGGCGTCCTTTAGCCCTGAAGTTGTAAAACCTGGGGATATGCTGACCATAAGCGGTGATTATCTGAATTTAATCAATACGGTTATTTTTAGTTCAGATGTGGCTATCGGTGATACGGCCTTTGTGACTCATACGAGGGAAACGATAGAGGTGGCTGTTCCCGAAAATGCACAGACAGGAACAATTGCGGTTTCAAATGGAGAGCCGGTTCCTATTGTCGTTGAATCTGAAACAGAATTAGAGGTCGCTTTGCCTGTTATTTCTGACATGGCGCCAAATCCTGTAAAAGCTGGTGCTATGCTTACTATCACAGGTACAGATCTCGATCTTGTCAGAGTAATGAAATTTGCCGGAACCTCAGCGGTTACTTCATTTGAAAGTCAGTCCGAAACCACCATAGAAGTGCTTGTTCCTGCTGATGCTCATGATGGTAATCTGGTTTTAGGAGTAGCTTCTCTGGTAGAGGTATCGTCTGAGAACGAATTACTTATGGTTGTTCCTCAGATCAGTGGGATCGCCCCAAATCCAGTTAAGAATGGAGAAGACCTGACCATAACAGGTACAGATCTTGATCTTGTAACAGCCGTATCTTTTGGTGGAGGATCGAATGGTTCCATTTCAAGTGCCTCTGAAACAGAGCTGGTTGTGAATGTACCGCTCGAAGCTGTTGAAGGAACCGTTACTTTGCATACAGCTGCAGATAAATCAGTTTCCAGTGCAGATGTGCTTACCCTGGTTGTTCCTACGATAACTGGTTTTTCACCGGAGGAAGGACAATTTGGTGATGAAATTACCATCTCTGGTACGAACCTCGACCTGGTTACTTCAGTTATTTTTGGTGGGGATGTTTCTGCTACACCTAATATGGTGGCAGGAGATATGTTGACCGTTAACATTCCTGTTGGATCGGCAACTGGTGTATTGTCTGTTGTTACCGGCAATGGAACAGTGGTAACCTCTGAGACTGAATTTGCCTTAGGATTGTCCACAAACGCCGTTATCAATAATATGCCAACACTGGCATCGATCGGGCAAATGATAAGCATTGAAGGAGAGAGTCTTGATGAACTTAATGAAGTGATCTTTCCTGGAGAAGTTCCTGCAACAATGTTTGGTCAGAAAACAGCTACATTGATTGAGGTATTTGTACCTGAAGGAACTTCAACCGGAGTAGGAAACATCAAATTCATAACCTTTACCGGTGAAGAATTCTTCTCTCCGGAGATCAATATCCAGGGGGTTGACCCTGTTGTTGATCCAGGTCTGGTGTTCTTCAATTTCGATGGACTTGATTCCTGGTGGGGTGATACCGGTGGAATAGAAAATGATCCTGAATTATCCCTGGATGGTTCAAATTATTTCAGAGCTAATGGAAGCCTCTCAGGATGGACTGGCTTTTTCTGGCGGAACGGCGGGGATAACTTCCCTGGAGGTACCATCGGCACTAATATCGATGGTTATGTACTGAAATTTGACGTCAATGTCATTGACCCGATCACTGGAGGAGTAATCCAATGGAGACTTAAAGGGTCTGACGGAGATTACTGGCATCGCTGGAATCCATGGGAGGCATCAGGCTCCTATAGTACAGATGGTTGGGTAACTATTACAATACCACTGAATCAATTTGTCGATAACTTTGGCTGGGGAAGTGAAGTGGTTCCGGATCTGAGTAATATCGATTCTGATTTTGGTGCTGCATTTAACGACGGAGATTCATTTGTCAATATTTGTATTGATAACGTTCGTTTCGAAGCACTTTAATAGATAGTCTATAATATATAGTTTACGCAGGAGCTTTTGCTCCTGCGTATTTCCCTAGCCCTAATTTTTGAAAAAATCATAATTCAATGAGGGGAATAAAAATTTTGCTGCTATTGATGTCAATAGTTGCCTGGTCAGGTTTTTCCCAAAACCCCAGTGGTTTAGACAATTCAGAGCCCCTAAAAATGGTGGACTCGAATGCCAGCAGGAAAACCCGTGCATTGTATCAAAATTTAAAAAATGTCTCTTCCAAACATATTCTGTTTGGCCACCAGGACGACCTTGCCTATGGCGTCATGTGGAAGGATTGGCATGAGAAACGATCAGATGTCAACGATGTTTGTGGAAATTTCCCGGCCGTTTATGGCTGGGATATTGGCAAGTTAGGTAAAAATGACACCAATATTGATGCAATACCATTTGAAAACATGAAAGGGTGGATGCTCGAAGCCTATAAAATGGGAGGGATCAATACCGTCAGCTGGCATGTGGATAATTTTGTTACCAAAGGGGATTCGTGGGATGTTGGTGATAATGTTGTTGCTGCTATACTTCCCGGAGGGGAAAAACATGATATTTACAAACAAAGGTTAGATGTTTTAGCAGAATACTTCAAAAGCCTCAAAAAGGGATTTTTAATAAAGCATAATATTCCTATTGTTTTTCGGCCATTTCATGAACACACCGGGGCATGGTTTTGGTGGGGGCAACCCCATTGCACCCCTGAAGAATATAAGGAATTATGGCGGTTTACGGTTGAATATTTGAGAGATGAAAAAGAGGTTCATAATCTTATTTACTGTTATTCCACAGACATCTTTGCAGATAAAGAACATTATCTGGAATGTTACCCGGGGGATGAATACGTAGACATTTTAGGACTTGATGATTATCATGACGTCAACCCGGAAAACGACCCTGCGGAACTTACAAGAAGGTTAAGGTTGTTGGTTGAATTGGCTGAAGAAAAAGGAAAGGTTGCTGCATTTACCGAAACTGGCTTCGAAGCTATTCCAATGGCCAACTGGTGGACCGAACATTTGCTGAAAAATATTAAAAATGATCCGGTAGCCACAAAGATTGCCTGGGTATTAGTTTGGCGAAATGCTAACCCCGAACATCATTACGCACCTTATCCCGGACATATCAGCGCACCTGATTTTATCGAAT
This sequence comes from Bacteroidota bacterium, assembly GCA_008501835.1. Taxonomy (GTDB): domain Bacteria; phylum Bacteroidota; class Bacteroidia; order Chitinophagales; family Saprospiraceae; genus BCD1. The sequence continues at coordinate 612 of QQUB01000859.1, read as the reverse complement.
TTTCAAAAGATTCCATGATCATAATGGAGGAACAACTGCCCAAAATGTATAAATTGAATCAAAAGTCGAAATCTAAAGAGAAAAAGATCAAGAATCCCTAGTCTTTAACATCCAGAAAGGTTTAATTTATAACAAAATAGTTACATGAAATTATCCACCATTGACATTTTAATTATAGTTACCTATTTGATAGCCACGGTCTTAATTGGGCTGTTGTTAAAAAAGAGGGCTGAAAAGAACAAAAAGGCGTATTTACTGGGAGGTAATACACTTCCCTGGTATATGCTGGGTTTATCAAATGCATCGGGCATGTTTGATATTTCAGGAACCATGTGGCTGGTAACCTTGCTGTTTGTTTATGGCTTAAAGAGTGCCTGGATACCATGGTTATGGCCTGTGTTTAATCAAATCTTCCTGATGATATTCCTCTCAATTTGGCTCAGGAGATCAAATGTAACTACAGGAGCTGAATGGATAACCACCAGGTTTGGCCATAAAAGAGGGGCTAGTTACTCTCATAGCATTGTGGTTGTCTTTGCTATAATTATGGGGCTGGGTTATCTGGCTTATGGTTTTATTGGAATCGGAAAATTTGTAGAAATCTTCGTTCCA
>QQUB01000234.1 GCA_008501835.1 Bacteroidota bacterium | reverse complement strand
CCACACTGAACAGCATTATGAATGCGATCGATCAGGATATTGAAAACATCGAAAAATATATTTAAATTACCAGCTAAATAAAAAATATAATTATGTCAGACGCACCTCAATTTGAAAATCCTGGAAAGAGTAAATCTTTTTGGAAACGCCCTGAAGGGGTTACTGGATTAGTTGTACTTTCCGGTTTGATTTTGGGAGGAGGGTATTTAATTGCCACAAACATTACGGCAATTTTGGCTTTCTTTGCCAATACACTTTACCTGGCCGGTTTGTTGATCGCTTTAGGGGCCATTATTTACATGGTTCTTGATCCTAAAATGAGAAATCTCGTTTGGTACATGTATAAAAGTGTTATGCGTTGGGTTACCGGACTTTTTGTGCAGATTGATCCAGTAGGTATCCTGAAATCATATGTCGAGGACCTGCAAAAGAATCTGGTCAAAATGCGTGAGCAGATCGGAAAGATCAAAGGACAAATGCGTAAATTGACTACCCTTATGCAGGAAAATGAGGCGGAGATTAACAAAAATATGAAACTTGCCAGCGCTGCCAAAGCCAAAGGTATGGACAGCCAGGTGGTGCTTGCCACCAGAAAAGCCGCCAGACTAAAGGATAGTAATGAAAAGTATTCTGTGCTTCACAATAAAATGGAAATACTGCATAGAATTCTCACCAAAATGCACCAGAATTCAGAAATCCTGGTGGAAGACACTAAGGATCAGGTCGCATTGAAAGAGCAGGAGCGAAAAGCCATCAGAGCTTCTCATTCTGCTATGAAATCTGCAATGAGTGTCATTTCCGGCGATCCGGACAAACGTGCCATGTTTGATTCAGCAATGGAAGCTATTGCGGATGATGTAGCCAGTAAAGTGGGAGAAATGGAACACTTTATGGAGATGTCTGCCAATTTTATGGAGACTATTGATCTTCAAAATGGTGTTTTTGAAGAAGAAGGACTGAAAATGTTGGAAAAGTGGGAAAATGAAAGTACCCTGATGCTGATGTCAGGTGAATCCAGAGTGTCCGATACTCTGGACCTTGATAGTCCAACATCTGTGAAGGAAACGAGATCTAGAGAAGGAGGTGGAAGCAGCTACGAAAACCTTTTTGATTAATCAAATGATCTGAAGACCTCAGATCTGATTGACATAAAAAACCCGGACTGGAAGCATCCATGTCCGGGTTTTTTCTTTGCCCTTTATGGCCTTTTGAAATTAGAGTATATTTAAAACCTGCCTTTTAAACATGCTCTTAAGCAAAGGTACAGGACTTAAAATGAAAAAGGAGCAACCACCGAAATGGTTACCCCTCACACTATGAAACACTATATCTTTAATGCCCAGTAATTTAATACTGAGGCGGGTGTTATTCTATGAAATAAAAATTGAGATTAACTCCAATTGAACTGATCTCAATTGAAGTGCAAATTTGTGAGAATTATCTACGGGCCTTTGACGTAAAGTTATTAAGTTATTTCGGTTTTTACAAATATTCTTTTTGTAAATGTCAGTTTTACTGGTAATAATGGGAAAACCCGGGGTTAAACCAGTGAGTTGGAGTTATAAATACAATTTCCCGTTCCACCACTCCTTTTCAATAGTGGCATTATTCCGCTCATAAAAACGTAAAGCATCCTTATTCCAGTCCAGAACCTGCCATTTAAGCAGCACACATTGTTTGTTCCGTGCTTCCTCAATTACCCGGTCGAAAAGCAGTTGCCCAACACCAAGACTTCGATAGTCTTCTTCCACTACAAAGTCTTCCAGATACAACATTTTCCCCTTCCAGGTAGAGTAGGTGAGGTAATAAAGCGCCATGCCCCTTATCACACCATTGACCTCGGCAACAAGTGCTTCAAAAACCTTCGCACTAAAATCTTGCTGGTATTGTTCTACCGTTGCGATGAATTCCTCTTCTGCATTTTCAAAAACAGCTAATTGACGAACCAGGTTATGTACGGCAGGCATATCTTCTGTAAGGGCAGGTCTTACTCTAATGGTGTGCATGTTTAATGTTTTTAGTCGATTGGGTCCAGCAGAACGAAAAAGTCCCGAGACAGTTATTATTAAGATTCAAACATACAAACTCATTCCTTGTTTTCAAAACCGGCCTAGACCTCCGAGGTTTCTAAAACCTCGGAGGTCTGGGGCCTCACTGAAACCTCCCTTTATATAAAGCCACGAGACAGGCAAACGTGACATAAATTCTGAGGATTTTTTCATTTTTTAACATTTATTACCTTTGACGTATATCTTTACAGAAAACAACACATCATGATAGCAAGGTATTTTTCGATTTTTTCAATTATTTTTTTTCTGGCAGGATGCACCAATACTCCTGAACCTGTGGTTGCCGATTTGATCCTGATCAATGGAAATTTTTATACCGTAGACGAGGAAAAACCACGAGCAGAGGTTTTAGCGATCAAGGACGGACTTATCCTCGAAGTAGGTTCTCAAGAAGTCCTGGAACAATATCAAGCCGAGAACACAGAAATAATTGACCTGGAAGGAGCCTTTGCCATGCCAGGATTTATTGAAGGCCATGGCCATTTTTCCGGCCTGGGAGCAAGTCTGATCAATCTGAACTTCCTGAAGTCGAAAAACTGGCGGGAAATTGTCGGTCAGGTGGCGGATAAAGTGAAAACTACCGAAAATGGGGAATGGATAATCGGTCGAGGCTGGCACCAGGAAAAATGGGACGAACCACTGGAAAGAGAGGTGTTAGGATATCCTTATCACCATGGTATCAGTGAAATTTCACCCAATAACCCTGTGATCCTGATCCACGCAAGCGGCCATTCACTATTTGCTAATAAAAAGGCTATGGAAATTGCAGGTATTAGCCCTGCAAATCCAAATCCGTCCGGCGGTGAAATAGTCCGGGATAATCAGGGGGAAGCCATCGGTGTTTTTGAAGAAACCGCAATGGGATTGATCCGAACTGCTTACAATGAATATCTGGCTTCCCTTAGCCAGGACCAGACGGATGCTATTTGGCGCAAGGGTGTTGACCTTGCACAGGAAGAGTGTTTAAAAAAGGGTATTACTTCGTTTCAGGATGCCGGCTCATCTTATGAAGAAATAGACAAATTTAAAGCCATGGCAGAAAATGGAGAATTTGATCTTCGGTTGTGGGCTATGCTGCGACATTCCTATGATGAAATGAAGGATAACATGGAAGGTTTGCCTGTAGTAGATGCAGGAGATGGTTATTTTACATGCAGGGCCATAAAATCAGAAATTGACGGTGCCTTGGGGGCGTACGGAGCCTGGCTCCTGAGCAGTTATAATGACAAGCTCAATTTTGAAGGTCAGAATACAACACCTATTGAGGAAGTTGAAAATATTGCCGGGCTTGCGTTAAAACACGACATGCAATTATGTGTCCATGCTATTGGAGACAGAGGTAACCAGGAAATTTTAAACCTCATGGAAACCATTTTTCATGAAAATCCGGAGAAAAAGGATCTCCGCTGGAGAATGGAACATGCTCAACACCTGGACACCCTCGATATTCCCAGATTTAAGCAGTTGGGAGTAATTGCCTCTATGCAGGGCGTCCATTGTATTTCCGATGCTCCTTTTGTTGAAAAAAGACTGGGATATGAAAGAGCAAAGTATGGAGCCTATCCCTGGCGCTCTTTGTTGGACAACGGGGCTGTGGTCACTAATGGAACTGATGCACCTGTGGAAGATGTTGACCCATTGGAGAGTTTCTATGCTTCCGTTACCCGGAAAAGGATCGATACTGGCTTTGAATTTTTCCCGGAGCAGTCCATGACCAGGGAAGAAGCCATTTATTCCTATACCCAGGCCTGTGCCTTTGCAGCTTTTGAAGAAAATGATAAAGGCTCTCTCAAAGCGGGGAAATACGCGGACATTGTAGTGTTGTCAAATGACCTGATCAAATGCACGGAAGAAGAAATTTTGTCTACTGAGGTAATGATGACCATGGTTGGCGGTGAGATCAAGTATCAAAAATAAATTGGTCTGTGGGTTCTGCTTTACTCATGCAAAATGTTAATTTTGTCGCTGCAATTTGAACGATATGGATGAATTTCTGGATAAGCTGAATACCTGGTTGGACAAAGCCATCGAATACGCTATGGCTATGACTATAGAACAATGGGCTTATGTCGCTGGTGGGTTTATTGGTCTTTTATTGCTCCGTTGGTTGATAAAACGAGCCAGGAGACCTAAAAAAGCAGTTGTCAAACAACCTGTTATTAACTCCAGCCAGGGGTTGCAGTTGCATACCTTTCAGATAGCGCCCCTGGGGCGGGATGCCTTCCTGAAAATCCAGAATACCCTGGAACCGATTACGCTGACCAAGCTGGAAATTCCGGACAGGCAAAATATTCGCGTCAAAAATGCCATAGCAGGACATAAACTTGATAAGAGTAAGATTTATAGCATATTGCTCGAGGCCGTAGGAAATACAAAGCTGGATGACGGATTCACTGTAAAACTTACGTATCTGACTGCCGCAGGGAAAGTAGGAACTGCACAGTTCATTGCTTTTCAAACGAAAAAAGATTAAGCCGACCTGATCTTCTAAACAAACAAATCTTGATGTTCTGATAAAACCTGGACCAAAGCATACAGCTTTGGCAACTAAGGGCTTTTTTAAAACTTAAGATTTTATAAGATTTGGTTTTGAACCTAAGGGAATAAGAATTACTTTCGTGCGTAAATTATTTCCCTCCTTTTCCGAAATAAATTAACAAAAAAACATGTATTCAGCACAGCAAAAAGAAATTCTCAAAAAGACAGCCAATATCATTCGCGGCCTTTCCATGGATGGGGTTCAGGCCGCCAACTCTGGTCACCCGGGCCTGCCAATGGGTATGGCCGATGTGGCTGCGGTTCTGCGGTCTGATTTCCTCAATTTTCACCCGGCCAATCCACA
>QQUB01000443.1 GCA_008501835.1 Bacteroidota bacterium | reverse complement strand
GGGAAGGGCCAATAGGTAATACCCCATCAAACCAAAAAGGATCATCTTGTAAGAAAGATGATCCTTTTTTTATTCAATTTTGGTACTTCACCAACTAAAATCAATTATTTGTACCACTATTGGTGGTTTTCTTTTCTTTCAACTCCTCTTCCAGTTTTTTGAGCTGGTATTCAGCTGCCCGAACTTTCCGGTTGAGTTCATCCAGGGCCTTCTGTCTGTCTTCCAATGCATTTTCTGCCTCTTTTTCTTTCTGTTTCAGCACCCGAATCTGCTTTTCGCTATTGGTTCTGGCAGTGGAAACTTCCTGTGCAATTTCTTTTTTGATATCCTCCAGGCGCTTTTTCTCAGCAGCGATTTGAGTAGCTGCATCTTCTTTGATCTTGGTTACCTGATTGGAAGCTTCGTGTTTTGCCTCATAAATGGTAGCAGATGTTTCTTCCCTTACTTTAGATATTTCATCCTGAGAATTTTTCCTTGCCAGAGCGGTTTCTTCAGCATAGGCTTTTTTCTTCTCCGTTGAATTATCTCTGGCATTTGTGACTTCTTCTGCAGCTTTAGCCCGGGCATCTTCAACTTCGGTTTTACTGTCCTGTCTGGCCTTTTCAATCTCACTGGAATATTCCGCTTTTTTAGCCGCCATTTCTTCCCGGGCATTAGCAACAGCCTTTGCTGCATTTTCCCTGACGAGAGCCACATCAGAAGCAGATTCTTCTTTTACTTTTTCAAGTTGAGCAGACTGGTCTTCGCGGAACTGCAATAAATCCAATTGCAGCTTCTCTTTTTCCGAGACTGCCTTTTCCCGAGCAGTTTTTATTTCAGCAGCCACTTCTTCTCTGGTGGCATTTAATTCCATTGTCGCACGTTCACGAGCTTCAGCCACTTCACCGGCTATCTTGTTTTTCTCTTCCGCTGCATTTTCCCGGGCTGTTTTAACGGCTGCCGCCTCATCTGTATTGATCTTGGCAATCTTTTCAGACGCAGCCTTCCTGGCTTCTGCAACTTCGATAGCGGAACTTTCACGTGCCTTACTTTCGTTCTCCTTTATTTTGGCAATTTCATTCGCAGCATTCTCCTGTGCGATCCGAACTTCCTCGGCAGCTTTTTTACGAGCCATCTGAACATCCTCTACACTTGCCTCCTGAGTGTCTTTCTCTTTTTGTTTTGCTTCAGCAATTTTTTGAGCAGCTTCCTCCTGTGCTTTTTGAATCTCATTCATGGAAGCATCTCTTGCGGCCTGCACTTCAGCAGCATAATTATCCTTGGCTACCGAAGCCGTCTCATTAGCCTCCTGTACCCTGGCCTGAGCAGCTTGTCTCGCTTTTTCTATCTCCTGATTAGCTCTATCTCTGGCCTCTTTAACCTCCAGCGCCAATGCCTCTTTAGCAGCCTCTTCTCTTTCTCTAATTTCCTGAATACTCTTTTGTGACTCTGCGTGGGCTTTTTCTTTTTCCTTTGAAGCATTTTCTCTAGCCACCAGGACTTCTTGTGCGATGGATTCCTTTTGTTCCTTGGCTTGTTGCCTTGCTTTGGCAATTTCTTCTGCCTCCTCCTGACGAATCTGCTGGATAGTCATGGCAGCATTTTCACGGGCCTCAACAACCTCAGATGTCAACTTTTGTTTTTCTTCCTCGGCTTTTGCCTTAACAGCAGCCACTGCTTCGGCTTCTCCTTTTTGTGTAGCTGCTATTTCATCTTTGGCTTTTGACTTTTCTTTGGCTACTTGTTCTCTTACACTGCTGATCTCTTCAGTTGCTCGCTTCTTTGTATCTACCACCTCAACCGCAATGGTTTCTTTTTCCCGGGCGGCATTTTCCCTCATTTCTGCGATCTCTGAAGCCAATTGCTCCTGGAGAAGAGCCTTCTGTTCTGCAGCCTTTCTTCTCACCTCAGCCACATCAAAAGCAATTTTTTCTTTTTCATGAACGGCATTTTCCCGGATCAGTGCCACTTCAATGGCCGTTTCTTCCTGGATCTTGAGAATTTGTTCTTCAGCAGTTTTTTTTGCGGTCACCACATCTTCCGTGGTTTTATTCCTTTCTGATTGTGCCTTTTCTCTGGCTACCTGAATTGTTTTGGCAGTTTCTTCACGAATCCGATCCAGCTCCAGTCGGGAATTTTCTCTGGCTGTAGCTATTTCATCCGCATATTCAAGTTTTGCCAAATCGAGTTTTTCCTTTTCCTTCTTCAACTGATCAGCAGCATTCTTCCGCGCCTCGGCAACCTCTTCAGCAGATTTCAACCTTGCCTGTTCTATTTCCACTGCAGCTTTTTGGCGAGCTTCCTGTACCTGCAGGCTGATCTTTTCCAATTCTGTAGAAGCTTTTTCCCGGGCTTCCTTTATGGATTCTGCCAGGGCATTTTGAGCTTCCTCTATTTCTTTTTGTGATTTTTTGCGGGCATCGAGTACTTCCTCTGCATACTCCTGCTTTTTATTCTGAGCATTTTCACGAGCTACCGCAACATCTTCCTGCAACCTTGCTTTTATTGTAGCAGCTTTATCTTTTTCGTTCTGGATTTCGGCCCTCAACTTCCTTTTCACTGTTGCAAGTTCATCTCTTAAATCTTGGACTTCCGAGTCATTATTGATGTTGGCTGGAGGAGGTGCAGGATTACCAGGTGTTGGTTGGGTATTTGGTGTAGATTTTCCAGATGATCTTTTTCCTGGCAGGTCCACCTCTGCTATTTCCACTTCTACAACCTGGGTTGGATCAAGGCTTCGGGCAAAGCAAACGGCCATTCTGCGAAAATCCTGTTGCCTGCTGGTATTCACTGTAAACTTTCGGATTTCATTACTGGTATTATTCTTAATGTAAATAGTCCCGATATCAACAGAGGAGAACCATTCCACTGCTGCAAGGTCAAGCTGAAGAACATTTACATGGACCGGAGTACCTTTAAGGCGGATCATCTCTCCCATTTCCACAAAACGGTAACCACGACGCATTTGATTGAGATCCATAAAAATGATCTCATCATCCTGATTGAATTCCACCCCTGCTTTGGAGTACATTTTAGCCGTTACCCCTTTATCTGTATTGTCTAATTCAATACTATAGGAATAATTCCCCCGAACAACCAGGGTTATATCCGTGGACCTAAGCAGACGAACCCCTCCAACCATAGCATCATCTACGATCTGTCCAGAACAATCCTGACTTATTGCTGGTAAAGAAATAAAGGAAAAAAGGAAAATTGAAATGTAAAAAATTACTGACTTCATTACAGGCATTTTATGAATAAATGGTTTACCGAGTGGGTTCAGTTTATTATATAACGAATGACAACCGGAAGGTGTTGATATAAAATTAAATAACCAAAGGATATTTTTTAAATCGTTAACCTAAACTATTCTTAAGTTGATTTAATTGCATGTAAGATAATTATTTTCCTTCTTTTCCGGAAAAAAGCATCAAACTATCGCCTGGAGGCCAACAAAAACAGTACGGCCATTCTCACCGCTACCCCGTTTTCAACTTGTTGCAATATGATTGAGTGATCTGAGTCAGCAACATCACTGCTGATTTCGACTCCTCTGTTGATTGGGCCGGGATGCATAATAACGATTTCTTTATCCAGGCTATCCAATAAGGGTTTGTTTACTCCAAAATAAAGAGCATACTCTCTTAAAGAAGGAATATACCTTAAATCCTGTCGTTCCAGCTGAATTCTCAGGATGTTGGCGATATCACACCATTCCAAAGCCTTTTTCAGATCAAATTCTACCTCAACACCTAATTCCTGTATGTGTTTGGGAATCAGAGTTGGAGGACCACAAACCTTTACTTTGGCCCCTAATTTCTGTAGGCAGAATATATTACTCAAAGCAACCCGGGAGTGAACAATATCCCCGATAATAACGATCTTTTTTCCTTGCAGATCCCCTACTGATTCCTGCATGGAGTATGCATCCAGCAGCGCCTGAGTGGGGTGTTCATGAGTACCATCACCAGCATTGATGATATTGGCATCAATATGTTTTGACAAAAACATCGGTGCTCCCGGAGCAGGATGCCGCATTACGATCATATCCACTTTCATGGACAGGATATTATTAACGGTATCCAGGAGAGTTTCCCCTTTTTTTACGGAAGAAGATGCAGCAGAGAAGTTTATGGTATCTGCAGATAATCTTTTTTCGGCGAGTTCAAAGGAAAGTCTTGTGCGGGTGGAATTTTCAAAAAACAGATTGGCTATGGTAATATCTCTCAGTGAAGGAACTTTTTTTATCGGACGGTTAATGACTTCTTTAAAGTTGTTGGCCGTTTCAAATATGAGGTGAATATCGTCCGCGGTAATTTGTTTAATCCCTATTAGATGATCCGTACTTAATTGACTAGTAGCAGCCATATGTTTTTGGTAATTCAATATTTATTTAAACAATTTTCTCATTTGGGGGGATTCAAGCATTTTTGCTGATCTAAAACTGAGGGGTACTTCCATCCTCATTGGCCGGGAACAACAGGATCTCATCTTCTCCGTTGATATGCTCCCAAAAGACTTTTACATATTCATTTTCCAGGGCATCCACGGTTATTCCGCAATAATCGGGACTTACCGGAATTTCCCTATGAAAACGGCGATCCACCAGTACCAACAACTCCACCGTATCCGGTCGTCCATAGTGGTTAAGGGCGGTGAGTGCTGCCTGAACAGTCCGTCCGGAGTACAATACATCATCCACAAGGATCACCTTTTTTTTCTCAACCAGAAAATCCATTTCATTTTCATTTACAGTCAATGGCTTCTTTCTGGTCCTGAAATCATCTCTGTAGAAACTGATGTCGAGTTTTCCGTATGGGAAATTATCTATACCCAGGTTTTCTGTCAAATGAGCATAAATTCTGTCGGCTAATAAAACACCCCTGGCCTGAATGCCTACCAGGCAAACATTTTCAAAATCAACATGATCTTCG
>QQUB01000731.1 GCA_008501835.1 Bacteroidota bacterium | reverse complement strand
AATGGCTTCCCCGGATCCATTGGTGATTTGGGAAGCACCGTTTGGAGATTTCTTCAATGGTGCTCAGACCATTGTCGATCAGTATATTGCTGCTGGAGAAAGTAAGTGGAGAAGAATGAATGGTATGGTGCTTTACCTGCCACATGGTTATGAAGGCCAGGGACCGGAACACTCCAGTGCACGATTGGAGCGATTCCTTCAAAGTTGTGCAGAATTCAATATGACTGTGGCTAACCTGACGACACCTGCTAATTTATTCCATATTCTCAGAAGGCAGCTGGCAAGGCCATTCCGTAAGCCGCTGGTGCTAATGACGCCGAAATCACTGTTGCGTCATCCGGAGGTTGTTTCGGATTTCTCTGAGTTTGAGACAGAAAACCGTTTCCGTGAAATCATCGATGATGCAGAAGTGAATACAGCTGCAAAGGTGAAAAAGGTTAAAAGGGTCTTACAGTGTTCCGGAAAGGTTTATTACGACCTGTTGGCCAGAAAACGTGCAGAAAAGCGTGATGACATTGCAATCGTCCGTTTCGAACAACTGTATCCATTCCCGAGTAAGCAGGTAGATGCGTTGAAGGAAAAATACAAAGGGAAAGAAACTTTCTGGGTACAGGAAGAACCTTCAAATATGGGTGCATGGCAGTATGTAAATGCATTCTTCCTGGATCACGACTTCAAACTTATCGCAAGAAAATCAAGTGCATCTCCGGCAACGGGATATAAAAAGATGCACGATCAGCAACAAAAGGATATTGTTGACAGAGCTTTTGATGTATAGAAAATGTTTCGGGTTTCAGGGTTCCGCGTTACGGGTTAGGTTTTAAACTCGCAACGCGAAACTCGTAACCCGTAACAATCAATTTTTCCACTTAATGTTACACCCACCGCTTGGGTATTGTTTTTCCGTAACTGCATCTCCTGCCAGAACAGCGTCAAGGGCAGCACGCAAATCTTCTCCACTCAAAGGAATATCATTTTTAGGACGTGAACCGTCGATCCTTCCACGATATACAAGCTTCATCTCACCATCGAAAATGTAAAAATCCGGAGTACAGGCTGCATCATAGGCTTTTGCAATTTCCTGAGTTTCGTCGTAGAGATAAGGGAAATCGTAACCTACCTCTTCCGCATGGATCTTCATTTTGTCAGGGCCATCCTGTGGGTAGTTTATTACATCATTGGAACTAATACCAACAAAACCAACACCTTTTGATTTGTAATCATTGACAATACGTACAATCTCCTCGTTTACGTGAATAACGTATGGACAATGATTGCACAGGAACATTATTAAAGTGGCCTTGTCGGATTTAATATCATCCAGGCTTATTTCTTGCCCCGAAACAGTATCCGGTAATTTAAAGTCCGGAGCTTTTGTGCCCAAAGGCAACATGTTAGATTCTATAAATGCCATTTATTTTTTGTGTTTTAAAGTTATAAACAAGATCAAATCGACTTATAGTAGGCCCTTTAACTGAAGTGCAGAAACTACGTAAAACAAAGAAGCTGGACAGAACTAAAAGATTCAAAAGATTCAAAAGGTTCAAGAAGTTCAAAGGGTTTAAGGAGTTCAAATTGTTATTTTTAGATCTCTGTGTTCTCCCGACCTTTGGTGCGGGACAGGCTCTGTGCCTTCCCTGTGTCCCCTGTGGTTAAACCAATTAATTCATCTTAACAATCTTCTTCGCTGCAAATCTACCATTTTCATCAATGATATTAACATAATAAAGTCCGGAAGGTAATTGTTCAAGGTCGACTTGAAAAACCTGTTTTCCCGCTCCGAGTTTTCTTAATCGTTGGTTGTATACTAATTTACCGGAGGGATCCTGAATGTTTAGATTGATAAATTCAACGGCCTGTTCGAGATTCAATTCTACATTAAAATAATTAGAGGTCGGATTTGGAAAAATTTTCCAGGAGTTCAGTGATTCAATTTCCCGCACATTATCCGGCATTTCGATGATGACGCAATAATCTTCGACCTCGCCATATTCTGAAATGCCGCCTGGGCAAGGACCATCTACAGACTGGAATTGCATTACAACCCGCATCCTTGTTAGGCCAAGAGGAGCGTCAAAGGGGATTTCTACATTAGTATTGAAATTAGAATTGATCGTTTCTTCTAGTTCAAAAAGAATTTCTTCCTCCTCGAATTCTCCGTCGTGATCGTAGTCGATATAGATATGGACATCTTCACTGTAAGCAAACCCGTCATAGGCTGGAGTGATGTCCATTTCATATGTTTGTCCCTGCTGAAGTACCAGGGATTCCATCAGGGTAAAATCACCATAACTGTAGTTGATGCCGGATTCATTGGAAAGGTCACCAAATGAGAAATTATCGATCCATTCGTTATCTCCGTCCAGATTTTCAGGCAGACAATATTGAGTGTCCACACATTCTCCGCAACCTGTGGTCATGAAAGTTCTGACTTCTCCGTTTTCACCGTCATCAGTACAATGTGTCCGAATTCGGTATTCGTATTGAGTACAGTTATCCAAACCTGAAAGGCTGATCTCGCTTGTAAAGGCCTGGGTTGTAAACCAAAGCTCTTCTCCTGAAGGGCGGTATTCTACTACATAACCCGTGGCGGTGAGAATGTCACTCCAATCCATGGAAACGGAAGAGTCACTGATCTGAATAATCTCAATATCGGATGGAGGTTCACAACAACCGCCGGTCCTGAAAAACAGACTTGGCGTATAGTCCAAAGTATCACTTTGACAATATCCCAGCAATTGAAGTTCATAGTCTGTACAAATGGTAAGGTCTGTCAGGAAAAACGGAAGGCTCACCTCCTCAGCTAATTGCCAGTCGGGCTGTCCGATGGGTCTCCATCGCGCATCCACCCGAAGAATGCTATCGGATTGGGCCCATTGGATATCTGCGCTGGAAACATTGATATTATTTGCAGTTAAAGTGACAGGAGGGAAACATCCTCCGCAGTTTTCCATAAGCAAGTTGAGGCTGTTAAAAACATTAAGGCGCCCACCGGTGACCGTAATATTGTCCAGGCTTTCATTTGGAACAACTCCCTCCAGAATTACCTGTTTCATTAATAGAGCTGCTGCTGCCGGAGCAGATTTAGCCAGGGAAATGAACCCGTCACAAGGTACAGAATACAGCAGGCCAATAGTACCGGTCACATGGGGTGTTGCGCCAGAGGTGCCACCAAAGGCATTATATGAATTTCCCACAGAAGTGGTCCAGGTTTCTGCTCCATAGGCTCCAAGGTCGATAGATATGTCTCCATAGCCAGCTGCGGTTACCTTTTCATCAAAACGGTTAAGGTTGGTGACACCTATGAGATAATCACTTGTACAGTTCGTAGGCAAGTCTCCCTCTTCTTCCACATTGATGTCCAGGTTGGCAGTAGCCCCGCAATTCAGGATACCTGCATTCCCCAGGGTGTCGTACATTGCGCACCAAAGGGGAGAATCGTCAGGGTTTCCAAAGTTGACGCCCCAGGAGGCATTGGTGGCAACGACGAAGGCTCCCTTTTCGCCATCAGTCTCATTGTATAATCGTCGTTGATCCAGCGGGTAGGAATAGGCACCCAGTACAGAAGATTCGGAGGTGGAGCTGTTGCGTACGACCATTACTTTGACATTCCAGCTGACTCCCGTAACACCGAGTTCATTATTTCCTTTGGCACCAACGATTCCTGCAACAGCTGTACCGTGGTTGGAGCCGGCTACATCGTCGTTTTCCAGCACCGGTACCCATCCCAGGTAATCGTCGATATAACCGTTCTCATCATCATCGATCCCATTATCTGGAATTTCCTGATGGTTGATCCACCGGTTGTCCTCAAAATCCTGGTGGTTGAGGTCAATACCGCCGTCAATGACACAGACTACGATAGTATCTCCAAAGGCAGTTAAACCACCAGTGGTAATATCCCAGGCAAGGTCAGCATCGATATCTGCACCAGGAAGGCCGCCGCCCTGACCCGTATTGATGTATTGCCATTGGTTATTAAAGTCGGTGTCATTAGGAATAGTAGATCTGTTTTCGATAAGATGATTGAATTGCGCCATTTGAACTTCTGGCTGCCGGCGCATCAATTCCAGTATTTTATACTCACTGACAAGGGTATGATCGAATTGGAAGGACCATACATTCAAGGGTCTGGAAACGAGATGGTTAACTTGTAAACCGGTTTTTTGCCCGTCAATCTCCATAAATTTCAGCGAAAATTTACGTTCATCGGTTCCGGGGTTTAACATTACAAGTACCTCACCCTGGATTCGGTTGAGTTGTTGGGCGGTCATCGGAAAGAGGAAAAGGGAGATAAGGAACAGCGTTGCTATAATCCGTTTGTTCATACTGTCGGTTTTATTTGTAACGAGAGAACGATTATGCAAATTATTGTTTAAAATCGAGAATGGGAAGGGATTGGGGTGGAAAAAATTTGAAATGTCGGGTAAAATTTTCTCCTTTGACAAGGCAACGCCTTTTCTTCTCGCATGGCCTGGCAAAGGCATCGCCTTGAGAGCCAAAAATAAATATTCCAAGGTTTTGCCTTTGGGGTGCTTGGGGTTATGCAAGGCGACACCTTGTCGGAGGAACTATTTTCCTGTCTATTCGTTTAAAATGATATATACCCTAAAATTTTTATCAAATGAAAATAAGAAGTAGTACTGACTTCCACCCTCCCTTGCATGCAGAACGGTTTTACCATGTATACAATCGTACCAACAACAAAGAGTCACTTTTTCTTGATGATCATGATCGTCGGGCTTTACTTAAACGATTAGATCGCTTCCTTTTTCCTTTTGTCGATATTTTTGCCTACTGCCTGTTGGACACTCATTTCCATATGCTTATTAGAGTCAAAAGTGTTTCAGAATTGGCAACCACCCTAGAATCAATTCCAGAAAAAGATAGAAAGAAACATCAAAAATTATTTCT
>QQUB01000702.1 GCA_008501835.1 Bacteroidota bacterium | reverse complement strand
TTTCTGCGGAGCGTTCAAACGCAGCATTGAGCCGGGCATCCAGATCGGGGAAATCGAATTTTTGTTGAGAAATAATCTCTTCTCCCACAATGGAGGAATGAGGAGTTGGTTCCTCCGGATTTAAAATACCAGAATTGGATAATCCAACACTTAATTTTTCGGCCAGGGCCGGAAGGTTTTTGTAAACCTGTTTTTGCCTAAACAAAGAATCGGGGTGGAGGGAAGTGAAAGCCTCATTTTTTGGGGTTATTATGATCATTAAAACTATGACCATAAGGCTGTGTAAAAATCTATTCATCAGATTTATATTTTCATTTGGTTAAAAAAATATGGAGGTTTTGGGAAAACGGTAGATCAAAATGGGCAACTTACTATTGCTTTTCGGCTACATAACTGCCATAAGGCTTCAATGTTCCGGCCTCATAAAAGGAGATTTCAAGAATATTCTCCTCCAAAACCCCTTCTCCTTCGAGCATATCTCCATCAAGTTCAAATTCCTCAACCACGAAGGTTGTTGAAGTTTCCATTTGAGCAGAAAAATCGAGGGTGAAAATCCCCGGAACAAGCTCCAGTTCCATTTCAATCGATTCGGATGATGTTTTTGTGGCAGTTCCGATAACGTTACTGACAATAACCGTAAAACCATCCTCCCCTTCTCTATACTCCCCTTCATAGGATCCAATGATTTCGTCAGCCAAATCAGCAGATATGACTTCTTTTTGACAAGCAGAAACAGAGAGAACAAACATGGTTATCAGCAATAAAAAAAGTCTGGCTTCAGTAGATAAAGTTTTCATTTTTCGGTGTTTAAATTTTTAAAAAGAATCGTTATATATAAAAGCCACGAAAACACCAAACGTGACTTTTTTTTACTATCTTTTTTTAAAACCCCTTCAAGAAATACATCATAAAAAATTGATTTACAAGCACTTACAATAGAAATAAAAAATGCGCCCGTTTCACACAAAACAGGCGCATTTAAACGCATCATTTTTTACCGAACCACCAATTCCAGGCAATCCGGAAACTTCTATTATTCATGAAAAACTAACACTGGCTTATTGGTGTGAAACGTCATTTTCCGGGTAAAACTACTATGGAACAACCGCTCCCAAAGCCTCCTTCTCGGCAGGAATAACGACAACCAGTCGATCCCCTTTTCTTCCATATAATTATCGAGGCCCAGCATGACGGATTTATGATTAACCACAGAAAATTCAGAAAACTCGAATGGATAGTTCTCTATCTCTATCATATCTCCTACCCTGCCCAACTCAGCATGAGTCTCCACGTGAACAAAATAGGTCTCAGCACCTATTTCCTTGGCAATACCAATCAACATTTTAACCG
Organism: Bacteroidota bacterium; assembly: GCA_008501835.1. Taxonomy (GTDB): domain Bacteria; phylum Bacteroidota; class Bacteroidia; order Chitinophagales; family Saprospiraceae; genus BCD1. The sequence continues at coordinate 18,441 of QQUB01000702.1, read as the reverse complement.
AGTGTGCATCGTTCAAACTAAAATCCGTTGCGTAAGCAATCTTTTCCACTTTTTCATAAATGGCACCATCAGGAACTGCTAAAACAGGGCAAGGAGCCTGCATCATAGTATGGGTGGTAATACTGCCCATCAGCTTTTCCATGATATTATGCGACCCTTTGGTACCCATGACGATCAGTTCGTAGTCTCGCATTTTTGCAAAACTGGTGATCTCCTGCGGAACAAACATCCCATAGGCAACATCATATCTACCCAGGACATCTTCACAATCCACATTTTGGGTAAATGCCTTTAATTTGTTCTCAAGGACTTCTTCCTGCTCTTCAATCAACCGCGGATAATAATCCGCCGGAAGATCAGCAACATCAGAGGCCGGCAAATGAAACACAGTAATCACATCGATCCTGGCCCCAATATCCCTGGCAAGCAAACAGGCATATTTAAAGGCATTTTGTGAAGAAGGTGAGAAGTCTGTTGGGAATAATATACTTTTCATGTTTATTGGTTTTGTGTTTGTAAAATTGTCAATGGAATCTTTCAACGTTTTGTCCATTGACAATTCATGGTTCGATCCTGCCTATTTAACTACAAGAACGGGAATATGCTCATTGCTGGACAATACCTTTTCGGTAACACTTCCCAAAAGCAATAACTCTACCCTCGAGTGCCCCTTAGCTCCCATAATGATCAGGTCCACCTCTTCTTGCTTGGCGAATTCCATAACGTAATGGCCAGTACCCGGGCCAGTACGGGCAATCATCTCAACAGTGATATCTACATCAGTTTCCTTGATATTTGAATTGATGAAATTGGAAGCTCCTTCAATCCTGTTGCTGTGAATCATGTCTTTAAACTGATCAGGTGTCCGACTGATCTTATAAGTACTGAAGTTCGGCATATCATATACATGAAGAGCTATCACCTCTGGCTTGGGCTCCATTGATTCGGCCATAGCCACAGCCTTTTTCAGTGCCATGAGTGAATAAGGTGAAAAATCTATAGGGACCAAAATTGTCCGGATCCGGGCAGAAGCAGTGTCTGGCACAACCAACGCATCACAATCGACTTTCCGGACGAGATTCTTGGCCAGGATTCCATGAGCAGTAGTATCGGTATTTTGTCCGATCAGGACCAGGTCCGGCTCAAGAATTTCTGCTTCACGCAGTAATTGTTCGAGGGGTTCACCTTCTTTGACATCAAAAACAATGTCCATTTCAGGTTTATCGACAAATCTGCCCTTGATCTTACCTCTCAGCTCTTCAACAACCTCCTCATTGATCTTATAATCGCCCAGAACATCCGGATCAGTATCATATTCGAGTGCCTTGTCAAAAAGCGTGATCTTGGGCACCACATGTAATACGGCCACTTCACGAACGTAAAAAGTGTCCGAAAGGAACTTCAAATAATTCAGATTAGAGGCATCGGTTTTACCGAGTTCCAGCGCAACGAGAACGCCACCAATATCAAAAGAAGCAAGTTTACCTGGTTGAACTTTTTCCGCTGTTTTCATAACACTCTGTTTTGGTCGTTAGAAATAGCCTAAAGTTGATTCATCATCCAACATAAACTTGCTCTTTTTCACACTAAAAAGGAGTGACCAATGTCAGAAAGTACTTATGACATTTGTCAGCAGGGAAGGTACAGTCTTCAGTCGGCAGTCCTCAGTCGGCAGCCTTCAGTCGGCAGTCTTCAGTCGGCAGCCTGAATGAAGTCTTTATTGTTACCTGATTGCAAGGAATGGAAAATGTCAATTACTTGTGATTTGGTCTGGCAGAAGAAAAGTATTTGAAAGTTCCCCAAGCCAACAGGATTAAAGAACCTGTCAAAAAGATCCACTTCATGGAGGTGAAAAATGAGGAGAGTTTAATAATGTCTTCACTTATATCGGGAAAAGACCTCAACATATAAGCGAGACAGGCATTTTCAGCGATATCTGCCAGTCCGGCGAGGAGAGGTACAAAGCTGAGTACTTTGAGCAAACTGTTTTCCGGCACGGTGGCAGAAAATAATAAAATGAGCAAAAGCATCAGAGCAAGGCTGTAAACAACCGCATAAGGATTATCAACCACCAGGGCCATTTTCCAGTAAACAGTTCTGGCTTCAGGACCATAACTTTGCATCAGGTCAAAAGCTTCATCAACTCCATAACTGAATTTTGTATCAAGCAAATGGCCAGAAAGCGTATTATCTTCCAGCAGCCTGTTTCGGCCTTGAGGGAAAAATACGAAGTTGAATAAGAGAATTAAAAAGATACCAGGCAGGATATATCTTACTTGGGCAACGGGGATCAATCTGGTGTGGAGTTTTTCAAACATGTTCATTGAGTGCGTAGTATTTCATTGAACGAAAAAAATTCCGATCAGTCAATTAGGTGAAAATGGGACGAGCACACATCCGTTGGGTCACGGTAAAACACGTTCTTTTCCTTCTGTTAATTACAAGGGCACAGAAGTTAAACAAAACTAACATTTTATCTTTACAAAAGCCTTGTTATGCTTGAAAAATTTTATATAAATGTAAAATTTCAGAATAAATGACGGAAATAGAATGTTTTCGTTTAAATACCTAAATTCGTAACCGTTCAGATAAAAGGAGCAGATCTTGAAAATTCGGTTGTTTATTGAAACACATAGTCACATAGTTTACAAAGCATAATAAACCAGGAACTAATACCTTTCGTCTTCAACGTAAGGTAACCGCTCCATACTGATCACCTCCACGGACGGGAAGCCGAAATCTTCCGTCACCTTGCCTTTGATGAAATAGATACCTTTGCCTCGAAAGGGGTGCCGTTTGAGGAAGTTTGGGAAATGAGTGGTGTCAAAAAAATGACCATCGCGATCGATCCAGGTGCCGAAAGCCATGAGTTTGGCATTAGAAGTATGCACCTTTTTCTGGCAGACATAATAACCGAGGATCCACACGATCTTACCGGTGAATTTCTTCAGGGAGGCGGCAGTGATGCATTCATAATACTCGTCTTTCAGGAGTAAATCAAAAGGGGAGCAAAGCGGAAATCCGAGCAACTCCAGTTCATCAAACGCCTGATCAAAAGGCCCTTCTTCCAGGGCGGGAAGTTCAAATTTTTCAACGCCTTCTTCAAAAAGATTCAAACTTGACTCAAAGTCTGCTTTTGGATCAAAAACAGCATTTTTTTCCCACATTAACTCATCTTTATTTTTTCCAACAAATCTAAAAGCACCTATTCTTATCAAAATATCAAATTGTTCAGAAGAAATTCCCACTCTATCGACAAAGCCTTTCAGGCTCCTGAAGGTTCCTCCGAGTGCGCGCTGATGCATGATCTCCATGGCCAGCTTGCGTTCAAAACTGTGCAAATGGATGAATCCAATGTAGATGTCATTCCCGTAGATGGTCGTCAGGTAATTGCTGTGATTGACGCAGGGAGGATGAATATTGGCACCGGCCATACGTGCTTCGTGAAAGTAGTACTCCGTATGATAAAACCCGCCAAAATTGTTGATCACTGCTACCATGAATTCCAACGGATAATAAGCCTTAAGATACAGGCTTTGAAAACTCTCCATAGCATAACTCGCCGAATGCGCCTTGCAAAATGAATAGCCCGAAAAGCTTTCCACCTGCCGCCAGACTTCCTCAGCAAGTGCTCTGGAATAACCGCGGTTACGACAGTTGGTAAAATATTTTTTCTGAAGGCGTTCAAACGTATCTCCCTTATACTTTTTGCCTGACATAATGCGCCGCAACACATCACTCTCATCCAGCTCCAGCCCGGCAAAATGATGCACGATCTTCATCACATCTTCCTGGTAAACCATCACGCCAAAGGTTTCCCCCAAGTGTTCTTCAAAAACAGGGTGCAGGTACTCAAAAGATTCCGGCTCGTGAAAACGCTTAATATACTCCCGCATCATGCCCGACTTGGCCACTCCCGGACGAATAATGGAACTCACGGCCACAAGGTCTGTATAGGTATCGCAATGCAATTTCTGTAACAACCCACGCATGGCCGGCGATTCAATATAAAAACAACCCATACATTCGCCGGAACGCAGTTGGGCCTTCACCTGGAAATCCTCCTTGATCTTTTCAAGATCATGAATGTCGACAGAACGTCCCTGGTTCAAACGGATCAGTTCAACTGCATCCTTGATATGGCCCAGGCCCCGCTGACTCAGAACATCAAATTTGTGGAATCCCCAATCTTCCGCATGGTACATATCAAAATGCACGATAGGAAACCCTTTAGGCATCAACTGCTGGGCGGTGTAATAATGTAATGACTTTTCAGAAATGATCACTCCTCCCGCATGGATCGACAAATAATTGGGCATACCCTGCATCCGGCGACCAAAGGTGATGATCTTGCGGGCAATGGGATTAGCCTTGGCCGCTTCCACAGGATCTGCTACCATCGCATCGATCTCTGACTTTGGTAATCCGTAAACCTTGCCCAGTTCCCGCAGAATGGAACGTCCTTTGAAAGTATTGTAGGTGGCCAGCAATGCTACATGTTCCCGGCCATACCGTTTAAAAATGTAGTCCGTTACATCATCCCGTTCATCCCAGGAAAAGTCGATGTCAAAATCCGGAGGAGAGGTACGGTGAGGATTGATAAAACGTTCAAAATACAAGCCCAACTCCATAGGATCAACATCCGTAATGTTCAGACAAAAAGCGACGATGGAATTCGCGCCACTGCCCCGCCCCACATGGTGGTATCCCATAGTATGGGCGTATTTCACCACGTCCCAGGCGATGAGAAAGTATGCACAAAAATCCTGCTCCCTAATCACCCGCAATTCCTTTTGCATACGCAACAGCGCGTCACGGTTCTTCTCACCATAGCGTCGTTTACAGCCCCGGACAGCCAATTTCTCCAGCAGTACGTAATCTCCTTCTTTACTGCCTGTAAAATACTGACGGTTATTCTGTAACCCTACCTCCACTTCCACCTGGCAAGAGTCAATAACCTTTTGAGTGTTGTGCCAGATCGTCGGACATAGTTTGTAAAAACGCCGCAGTGTTTCCGGGGGAATGAAATACTCTGTTTTTTTGGCCGTATCTCTGGGAGTAAGCTTGGTGATCAGGGTGTTTTTGTCAATGGCCCTCAGCATGCGATGTAGTTCAAAACCCGATTCATCCAGAAAGGTGATGGGACTGAGTACGACGAGTTTGTGCTGATGATTTTTGAGTTCGTGAGAAAACAGCCGGTTCACATGTTCCGGGCGGATGCCCAGCAGTTCATTGTCTTTAAATTCCTGGATGGGCTTGAGCAAACGGGGGTAGATCACCCAGCAATTGGGTAGTGCCGGAGCATTCATAGGCAATGGCTTTCCAGAAAAAGAACGGTTGGTCAGCAATTCGTTCAACTCCCGCCAGCCTTCCCTGTTTTTGGCCAGTCCAAAATACCGGAAGTTTTCCTCCTCCCGGAACTCCACTCCCAGGATAGGTTTGATCCCGACCTTTTGACACCGGTTAACAAATTCCAGGGCACAACTCGTATTATTCACATCCGTCAACGCCAATACCTTCACTCCCCAGCGTGCCGCCGTTTCGACCAGCTGCTCAGGAGATAATGTCCCATAGCGCAAGCTATAATATGTATGACTGTTCAGATACAAAATCGGTTTCGGATTAAAGTATTATGGAACACGGGTCGGAACGGATTAAACTGATCAAAGCTGATTTGTCTGTCAAACTCGTTTCCATCAATGTATTATCCTGCCGATTTTTAGTATTCAATCTTCAATAGGGCTTGGTGTTGGAGAGTGGTTTATTTAACCGCAATGAACGCAATGGAATCGCAAAGTTCGCAAGGACTAAAAACTAACAAATAAGCTGACTAACAATATGAAACAACGTGAAACAGCGAGCAACGCGAGCATTCAAACAACATCAAACTCAGAAATACTATTTTTCTAAAAAATAGTATTTCCAAGCCTATCCACAACTCCCCCGCTTCACTGCTCCCATGCCGAATCGTTTCCGGATGTCGTCCATCACTTTTAAAAGTTTATCATCCTCCTGTGTGTCTGTGAAAAGTTCCATTTGCTGGTGGCCATACACGAGTTTACTAAATCTCACACCGATCAATCGCACCAGTTGGCGGCGCTGGTAGAGTTTATCGAACAACTCGAGGGCAAAATCTATCAATGCCCGGTCGCTCGCAGTGTAGGGAATATGTTTTTGTTTGGAATAGGTGTTGAAATCCGAATAACGGATCTTGACGGTGATGCAGGCGGTTAGCCTTGCCGATTGCCGAAGCTCGTAGGCCAGTTTCATCACCAGGGAAGTCAGTTTACTCTTTAGGAAAATCACATCGATGGTATCCTCATGGAAGGTTCTTTCCGAGGACATGGATTTTTTCTCCCTATAGGACACCACAGGGCTGTTGTCGATACCGTTGGCTTTTTTCCAGAGGGAAAGGCCATGTTTACCAAATTCTCTTTGCAGCAATTGGTGGGGAATATGTCTCAGGGTACGGATGTCTTTCACACCCATGAAGCGCAATTTCTTATAGGTAACTTTTCCTAGGGAGGGAATTTTGCGAATGCTGAGCGGGTCCAGAAAAGGTTTTTCCATGCCCGCTTCGATGAGTTTGGCGCCATTGGGTTTGGCTTCTCCCGTGCTGATCTTGGATACGAGTTTGTTGATAGAAAGTCCGGAAGATATGGGCAGCCCCGTTTCTTTAATGATCCGATGCCGTAATTCTCCCGACCATTTCCAGCAGCCGACATAGCGATCCATGCCTGTGAGGTCGAGGTAAAATTCATCGATGGAAGACTTCTCAAAAAGCGGTGCCTCCTCTTTGATGATCTCCGTAACATTTCTGGATTCCTGGATATAGGCATCCATATCGCCCCGTATGACGAGTGCTTCCGGACACAGTCGTAATGCCATTTTCACCGGCATAGCTGATCGCACACCAAAAGTACGCGCCTCATAACTACACGAAGCGACGACAGCCCTGTCGGAATGCCCTCCAATGATGATGGGTTTGCCCTGCAGCTCGCTGTTCCGCAGCCGCTCCACAGAAACAAAAAAAGTATCCATGTCCAGATGCAAAATGGATCTTTCAAACATTTTCGCCTTATTTTTTTGCAGACCTTTGGATACAAAAAACCAGTTGACACGTGCTTTTTAGACCTTTAGACTTTCAGATATTGGATTTATAATCTAAATGTTTAAAGACCTGATTACTATCTGTTTTTTCGGCAAAAGTCTTTTATTCTCATAGTACATGGTCGCGCAGAGAAACTGTCTCATAAATACAAACAATAGCTTCGATGCAAAACTTGGTTTTATTTCACGCAGATTTCTCTGATAAAACTATTTTTTACAAAGTAATATCTGCGTTCTTCTGCGTTATACCGACCAATGGTGCGGTATGTCAATAAATTCCATCTGCGAGAAACACATTTAACCGACACTCTCTAACTACGCTGCCTGCATCGACAAATATATAAACTTTTTGTTTTAAATATTATTTTTTGAAATAATTTGTATTTGTTAAAGTTTTTGCTTTATTTTCTGGTAGGATTTTCCTCCGACAAGGTGTCGGTAGACCTCCGAGGTTTTGGAAACCTCGGAGGTCTGAAACTGTCGTCTAAATTGTTTTTATTTAATACTCCAATTTACCATGGCACTCCCCCAATTACCATTTGCGTTAAAAAATAATACACTTGTCGACATCAATGATGTCTCCTCAGGGCTGGCCTGCAACTGTACGTGTCCCGGATGTGGAGAGCCGCTCATTGCTAAAAAAGGCGAGAAAAAAGTTCACCATTTTGCTCATAAACCGGAATCAAATTGCTCTACCGGACTTGAGACGGCACTGCATTTAAAAGCTAAAGACATTTTAAAAAATGCCTGCCAATTCATGGTACCTGAAGTTCGCATCAAAAATGGCCCGACGCCGCTTTTTGATGCACAGGTGATTGATTACGACAAAGTCATTCTTGAGAAAAAAACAGGTAATATCATCCCGGATCTGCGGATCAGAAGTGGGAACAAATGGTTGCTGATCGAGATTGCTGTACGGCATTTCACGGGAAAAGAAAAAATAAAAAGGTTGAGAAGACTTGGTCATGCAGCAATAGAAATTGATGCAGCCGCTCTATTGAACAGAATTCAAAAAGGCCAGCAGTTTTTCCAATTTCACCGTTTTGCCAACTTTTTGTTGTTCTCCGCCAAATACAAAAAGTGGCTTTTCAATCCGCGACAAAAGCAAATAGAAAACGACCTCATTTCATCTGCTACTAAAAAAACGGTGAAAGAGCTTAGTTTTTCTCATAAAAAGATTTACCTCACAGAAAATTGTCCACTAGACAAAAACACTTACCGCCATGGATACAAAACCGGTACATCCTATGCCAATGTCTTCCGCGACTGCCTGAATTGTGAACAATGCATCGGAATTCAGTATGAAAAACATTTTTTCGGCTCCCGGGAGGTAAATGGACGGCCGGAGCGGGTGGTTTGCGTGGGGTAGATCAGTTAGCAGTACCTGTTTGCAGAGGTTCTTTCTAACACTTCTACATTTTACATTGGGTGTTCTGCTGTTCTGCGGTTCCGTTAGGTTGTTCGAAAATTCACAACTCTTTATTTGCCCTTCAAAATCATAGTTTTTCCGGCAAGCGATACGGAACCGCAGAACAGCAGAATATCGAATATCCAATGTCGAAGTTTTTATTTATGCCAGATATTTTTCCCTCCGACAAGGTGTCGCCTTAGCCTCCCATTAGGCTAAACAAAGGCAAAACCTTGGCAACCATGGTCGCAGAGCGACCCAATCCCGGTCCCCCCTAAAAAACCGCCCGTACCTGCGCCCGTCCCGTATGGATAATATTAGCCGTCCCCGTCTTACGTCCCTCGTAGCCGATATTGAGCTGGATGCTGCTCGATAACTGGCGACGAAGGCTGACGTTCCATAACATGTTCCTGCCATTTTGGAGGCCGTTGAGGATGGCGAAACCGACTGGGGAAGAAGGCTGTCCTGTGAAATCCACATCGATGTAGGAGAAGTCGAACTGGAAGGAAGACTTGGCCGTTTTTCGGTAAAGGGCTTCTACGGAAATATCTCTTTGATCGGCAGCGGCGCCTCCGGCTTCGAGTACATCTTCATCGGTGCGATAGCGGAGGGCAATTTTCATGCGGAAGGATTTGGACGGTAACCAGGTGAGTTGTGGCTCCAGTTCGAGGAAAGCGAGGTCGTAATCTTTTTCGTTGAAAAATTCTGAATTACTGATCTTATTGCCTTTGGAGGCTGCCACGTTGAAACTCCACTGCGTATTGATGTTCCAACGACTCTTGAAAAAGAATTCTTCCAGGGATCGCGCTTCAAAACCGGACGTCTGCACAAAGCGACGATTGCTTTCATTGTACCCCAGTTGGAAATTAAAAACCGTGCTTGTCTGGTTGAAAAACAAGGTATTGCGAATGATCGAACTCACGGAGACCAAAGCCGAATCGGGCAACTCCAGTTGAAAAGGATTGGCTGTCTGTACCGCGAGCGATTCTCTGGTCTTTCTGTCAATACGCAAGCTTGAGCGGGTGGCAAAACGGCTGATGAATTTCCTGACGCCCGTTTTGGCAAACCAAACAGCTTTCGGACTCAGTTCCAGACTTTGATTGAGTCCGACATTGTCTGTCCGGATGTAATCGTTGGTGAAGGTGCGGATGAGCACATAATTCGCCTGGTCCTGAAACGGAGCGATCTCCATTTCATTAGGTTGGATGACTCCATCATTATTATAAAGTGAGTCCAGCCAGATATGTGTTCCCGAACCAATCGGCACCTCTGTGTAGGTAAATTCCTGCTTGGGTTCCTGTCCTGAACCCAGTTCGTAAACTGCATTCATGCGTACTGCTCCTTTGAGTTTTACCGGTGTGTACAGCAAATTGATCCGCCCCAGCGAAGTAGCTGCCGGTTTATCGTTACTGATATCCGTTCGTAATACCTGTAATTGGCGATAGTTGAGGTTTCCGCTGACTTTGAGTGTTCTCCGCCACTTCCATTGCCCGGAAAGTGACCAATCTTCGGCATCCGTGGTACCGGTAAAGGCATTATTCTCCGGAGCATAATCCTTGCGACGGGTATAGCGGGCATTAAACCCGAAGTTTTCCAACTCACCACTTTCGAGAGAAAAGCCATATCGATCGAAATAAAAACTGGATTGCAACAAGCTGTCGCTTTGTAAATCAAAACGCTCACTTTTTTCCCGCTGACCGAATCCGCCGATTGTCCATTTACCTGACTTTGTGAGGGATTTGCTTATCCGGAAATCAGGTCTTGAAAAACGTGTTTTCCGATCGAGTTCTTGGGTGGTCAACAGATTACCCTGCCCTCCGATGGTCCAGCCGTTGCGACGCACATCAAGTTTTCCGGAATGTCTGCGGCCATCATACAAACCACTCCTTTCAAAACCGCTGTAGGCATACTGCAAACTCCCCCACCCTGCTTTTGAGGCCATTACTTCTCCGCGCAAAAGCTGCTCTGATGCTTTTTCCACTTCTCCGATCCCAAGTTGGCTTACGAGGTTCCAGTCACGGGAGAATTCCGCGGCCCGGTATGGATTCAACGCCTGAAAATGTTCCTGTACCCATTCTCCTGAAAATGTCGTGGTAATCTGCCATCCGCTGGTATCACTTCCCGGAAAAAAATCTTTTTTAAGCGTAGCGTACCCCGCCATTCCCTTATCATCACCGGCGTCGAGTTCTGAAAAACGATTGATATCATTATTGCTCAATGCCATTTCCACGGCCACTGAAGCGTTTTTGGCAAAATCATAGGTTGCACCGAGGGTCATGAGTTGTTGTTGCTGGGGTGCGACCAGCCTGCCTACCGGTTCAAAATTCCCCAGAGGCTCACATGTAACGGGATCCGGTGCCACCCAGATATACACCCGCTCATTCGCCGCTTTTTCTGTGTCAAGTATGTAATTACCATTGCCCTGCCCTACTTCAATAAAACGGGCGGTAACGAGGGTGCTGTCCGGATTGACAGAATAAACCAAATAGCGCATCAAGCTATCCTGCCCGTTACAAGAGAGCATAATTTCGGCTATACGATAACTCACCCGTTCCGGGGAAACCTCTTCCAGAGTATCCAAGGTAGAAGTAACTGCTTTGGAAGGATCATCACCGGCGAGGCTAAGCAGTTGTTTTTCTTCATTGGTCAGGGCAATATCTCCTGTAGAGGTCTTGCTGTCCTGCTGGCTCAACATATTGAAATACAGATTCAGATTCTTTCTTTTGTAACCTGTATTCACAGCATATAATGACCGCAGGTAGCGCTGATCGGCGTATTCAAATTCGATGATGATTCGACTATCTTTATTAATGATGCGGCGGGGCGTGAAGGTTATTTCCCCCTGGTTGTAATCGATGACGTAGTCGTCCTCCAGGCCGCGGACGAGCAATTGCCCGTTGAGCCAGACCTTTTCGGTACCGGCGAGGACGATGATGAATTGCTCTCCTTCTTTTCCGATTAATTTATACGGCCCCTGGTTGCCTTCCTGAGGTACGATATTGTTTCTGACAAATTGCCCTCTTGAAACAGCAATGCTGGCACCGGTACTGATCACCGATTCCCCCGGCATATCAAAACTGGTTCGGAAGGTCGCCCCCTGGAGTTTTTTGAAATAATTCATAAAATAACCGTCCGGTCGGTTGAGTTCGTAATCACCGGCTACCAGACTGGTTTTGTCTTTCCGTAATTGGATGAAGACCTTATCAAATTCTTTCAGCTGACGGGTATTTCCTTCTGCCTGAATGGGAAGATTTTCATCGGTGATCGCAGCTGTTATCTCAATACCATCTCCTAGCATACCCACCATCCTCAGATTGAAGCGGGAATCGAGTACCAGATCCTGATTGTTCCCGAAGGAAAGTCCTCGGGAAAAACTTCCCTGGTAATTCAAACCACTCATGGCGATAAGCCCATCGTCCCTGGTATCATAGGGATTATAAATGATCGGACCGGACGCTTCATCTGCAGGGGCGAGTTTTGTACTATCGAGGTGTGTGTATGTTTTTGAAAAAACAGGATCCATTACCCGGTATTGTACGATCACCGGTTGGCCGACTGGTTTGAGCCATTGGATGAAACTGCCTTCTACCCGGAAAAATGTCTGATCCACGAGCGTGCTGTCCTGCAACTTCTTTACAATCACCGAATTGGAGAAGACCATCAGGCTATCCATTTCCGTCCTTCCTACGGGTTCATTGACGACAATTTTCCTCAGGTTGGAAATATTGTCCACCTGAGCAGTAACCATTTGTCCTGTCAAAAGAAAGAGTAATATGAATAAAAGTTTTCTCAGCATTCTTAATACAAACGTAAAAAATGGTTTTTAAATATTTAGAGAAATTCACACTTCAGATAACAGCCGGACATTTTAATTATATCAAGCTTTTGAAACAAAAACCGATTTATGCCGTATATCACAATGATCATGGGCGATTCAGCTTTGCTTCTTTCTTTGGAAATGGTTAAATTTGTAAGGAAGGCCTGAAGCTTTATAACTACACATTGAAACAAACTCTATTGCTTTACACTTAGTCTGTCAGGATTGGAGTTTTTGATTTCCCCTCTTGCTTCGAAAGCCCTTTCCCCTTTTACTTACTATATAATATTGAATCCAAAAATTGACGTTAAACTTTTTGGCGGGCTCTTTTTGAACTGAATAACATTATTCACCTGAAATTCAAGGGTTTGTCCCATGTAATTCGCAAACACTATTTACTATGAGAACCTTTCTAATTGCCCTTTTTATCTTATTTTTTGGCTCTATGACTGTTTACAGTCAAATGACCACTATCGCTTGTATGAATCCTGAGGAGTACTGCGTCGGTATGGATTATGAAAACTATGCCCAGATGCAAGTTGTGACAAATCCACCGATTCCGCTACCTTCCAATGCTACGCTTACTTATATCTGGACTGCGCAGCACCAAAGCGGTACGACCTGGACCTGGCATTCCAACCTCAACTACAAGGCCATTCCCATTCCATGGGAAGGTGAGTATGAAGTAAGGGTTAAGATTTTGTACGTCCAAAAGTATCAAAATTATCCCTTTGCCGCATTCTGGTCGAACAGGGTTATCCTCCTTGGAAAACACTGTCCCTCCACTGCCCTTGATGAGCGACCTGGACGGTAGTTTAGCTCAGCAAGCAGTTGTCAGTTCACAAGGAAGAAAAAATAAATGCTACTTGTGATTTGACCTATTTGAATATTAAGGGTTTGACATTTCTTAACGACAGTTATTAAAATCTGTCAACCATTGAAAGACATCCTCCGGCGATATTTTGCCGCAGGATGTCTTTGGTTTTGAACAAACAAAGCGGTTTAATACGTTTAAGTCAACCCCTTTATTATTCATACAGTTCCCTTTTCCCTTTTACGAAATTTCAATTGATCAAAACCGATACATCTTTTCTTCCAAATATCCCCAATGCAAAAACAAATAACTGACTATCAATAAAATACAATGAAATATATTTTCAACCCTCATTCCAGTTTATAAAAAAATCCCTTATGAAATTATTCTTTCACACCAAAAGCCAGTTCTTTTCAGCATGCCAGTCTACTTGCATTTCGCCGTTTGTCCACATACGGTAATTTTATTTTTAATTTCCAGATATTCCCTTAATTTTCTGACCTGAATTTATCTTTCGAAAGAAAAAAGGTTTGAACATCCCGTTATTTATTTTTGAAATCTCTTTATTGGGTCAACCTCATTTTTTGCAGCTAATCAACTAAAACCACAATCCATGGCTTCATCGGCTTATGTTCTCTGGACCAGTATTTTAATTGCTTTATACGCATTGATCATTTTGTATTTTGTTGTCCGGGGCGCCTTAAAAACCCGTTCCATTGATGATTATGCCGTTGGAAGCATCAATTTTTCTCCAGTGGTCGTAGGGCTTTCCCTGGCAGCTTCCATGACCAGTGCTGCAACCTTCATCATTAATCCGGGGTTTATTTCCCTTTATGGTATCAGTGGTATCATTGCCTTTGTGATCGTTTTACCTCTGGCCATTTTTCTTTCATTGATCGTGCTCACCAAGAGTTTTCGCAAACATGGCCACAGCGTAAAAGCATTGACCATGGCCCAGTGGATCGGAAAACGCTTTGACAGTAAGGGCTATGCACTTTTGTTTGGTGTACTTTCTTTATTACTCATCACCTTCATCGTATTGATTTGTGTCGGCATGACCAAAGTATTATCCCAGGCACTAAATGTTGAAGAACTCTATGTTTTGATCGGGTTAGTTGTTTTTGTATTCGGATATATGATGTTCGGCGGTGCCAATTCCATGGTGTATACCAATGCTATTCAGGCAGGAATGATGTTGATCGTAGCCTTTATTTTGCTGACTTCAGGATATGAGCATTTTAGCAATGGAGTCCATGGTTTCCTCGACAAACTCGCTGCCATCGATCCAAACCTTACCACACCGACCAACCCTGGGAGCTTGCTTTTCAGAGACTATTTTGAGATCATCTTTTGCAACTTCGTCGTTGGTATAGCTATTGTCTGCCAACCGCATATTATCACCAAATCACTATTGCTGAAAAGTGATTCCGACGTCAATCGCTACCTGACAGTGGCCATCATTGCAGAGATCATCTTTTTTGCAGTGGTTATCACCGGTCTTTATGCACGGTTATCCTTTCCGGACATGACTTCCGCTGACGGAGAGGCCATCAATATGGACAGCATGATTTCGGCCTATGTGGTAAAAGAATTTCCGGTTTATGTTGGTTTGATCGTTATACTTGGACTTATTTCTGCCGGATTGTCAACTCTGGAAGGACTTATTCAAAGTGTTCCCACAAGCATCACTTCTGATATTATTGAACCGCTGGCTGGAGACTCCCTCGGCACTGGAGAAGAAAGACAAAAACGCCTCATTTTCATCAATAAAATTGTCATAGCTATTGTCGCGGTCGTATCTGTATTTTTGTCTTATGATCAATTACTCAATCCAAGTCTCAGTGTGGGAATCTTTGCTCAAAATGGGGTGTATGCCTATTTCTCCGCTGCATTTGTACCCGTGTTGCTTGGAATTTTCTTTGATAAAGTTCCCAAAGCAGCTCCAATAGCAGCCACCCTCACTGCGATTGTGGTTCACTTTTCAATTTATTACGGTCATTTGACACCTTATACCCAGCCGCCTGTGGGTAATCCTGCTGTTGCCAGTTCTCTGGCGATTATCGCTTCTGTTATTGTTGGATTTGGATTGTACTTCATTTTAAAACCGAAGAAGGAATTAAATACTGCCCCTTCTGAATAAAAGTAATTTCCATGGAGGGCTTCAATTATCCATATGCCGTAAAAAAGGTTAAGGTTAGCGATCCTATTCAAATCGCTTATGTTGATGAAGGATATGGAGACCGAACCCTTCTGATGATCCATGGGCTGGGCAGCTATATTCCCGCCTGGCAGAAGAATATAGAAGGGTTAAAATCCCAATTCAGGTGTATTGCCCTTGACCTTCCTAACTACGGAAAATCAACCAAAGGTTTCTTTCCTTTCACGATGAGTTTTTTTGCGGAAGTACTTGCCGCTTTTATTAAAAAACTGGAGCTAAAAAATGTGACCCTGGTCGGTCATTCTATGGGAGCCCAGATAGCTGTGACTACTTTCCTGGAAACAGATACACCTATTCAAAACCTCGTATTACTTGCCCCTGCCGGATTTGAAACCTTTTCCGCCAAGGATAGAAATTTCTTTTATAAAAATGTAACTGCCAAATTCATCAAAGCCATGTCTGTTAAACAGATCAAAAGCAACTTTGACCTGAATTTTCACAATAACAGTCTTCCACAAGATGCCGATTTTATGTTCCGGGACCGCCTGTCCATGCGTGCAGATAAAGTTGAATATAATTTTTATGCTCAGATGGTTCCCAAATGTGTGCGAGCCATGTTGGAAGCTCCTGTTTTCGATCAATTAAATCAGGTTGATATTCCTACTCTGATCATTTACGGCCGGGAAGACTTACTCATTCCAAACAAGGCACTGCATCCTGAATCGACTATTGATCAAATTGCTCAAGCGGGACACCAACAAATTCCCGGCAGCCAACTGGAATTAATATCTCCCTGTGGCCATTTTGTACAGTGGGAATGCCCGGAAAAAGTCAATCAACTCATTGCTGATTTTTTTGCACCGATATAGATCAAAATTTCTGAGTCATCCCTTTTAATTTATAGTCAAACCCTTTATAACATCAAAATAAACTATTGACTATCAAAATCTTAACGAACATTATGTGATTTTATTTACAATAGTCAACCCCTTTTTATTCAAAAACCGTTTTTATTCCTCCTCGTCCATTGCCTATATTTGATCTCAACTTAAGTTTATTTCATGTTTTTCAGGATTTTCAAAAGAAAATTCTCACCAGAAGTTAGCTATTGGGCTTAAAGATCAACCGATCGGCAAATAGCAAAATAACCCACAAAGTCAACTCTGGTCTTTTTTAACCGACTACAAATTCAAAATCAAAAAACGCGGTCTTCTCCACGGAGAGAAAGATCATTTTTATTTCCTAACACAAACGGAAGGATTAGTCCTTTTGACAAAATAGAACCGAAACTACGATGCGCAACGCCGTTATATTGTCAACCGGGAGTTTTGCCCCTGAAAAAGTATTACCTAACAGCTATTTTGACGAACTGCTTGGGGAAGATGTCAGCCCCTGGCTGGAAGAGAATGTTCAGATCTTTGAACGTCGCTGGTGCAATGAAAACCAAAGTACTGCTGACCTATGTGAACAAGCTGCCCTGCAAGCCCTGGAAAGAGCCTCTCTCAAACCTGAAGACCTCGATTTAATCGTCATTGCCACTGACACCCCTGAGTTTATGTCTCCCTCAACCGCTTCTGTTGTCCAAAACAGAATCGGAGCAACCAACGCCGGAACCTTTGACCTCAATACAGCCTGCGCAGGTTTTGTAACAGCCCTGGATGTCGGCACCAAATACATCAGGTCAGATGAAAATTACAATCACATCCTGATAATCGGCGCCTATGCCATGAGTAAATACCTGAATCTCAAGGACAAAAAAACAGTCACCTTATTTGCCGACGGTGCAGGAGCTGTAATCCTGAAAGCAGAAGAGAACCCAGACAGAGGATACATCGGCAGTCAGCTCATCTCTAAAGGGCAATACAACGAATGGATGGGGATTTATGCCGGTGGCACCAGAACTCCGGTTTCCGAAACAGTCCTTGACAACAATGACCACCGACTTAAATTCGTCAAAAAATTCCCCCCTGAACTCAATCCTGAAATATGGTCTTCCATGGCTAACACCTTATGTGATCGTCATGGACTGAATATCCAGGATGTCAACAACTTTTTTATTACCCAAATTAATATCAACAGCATTTTTGAGACCATGGACCGTCTGGATGTTCCCAGAGAAAGAGCTCATACCATTATGCATCATTACGGGTATACCGGTTCGGCTTGTATTCCCATGGGACTGAATGACGCTGTTGAAAAAGGCATTGCTAAAAAAGGCGACCTGATGTTTTTCATCGGATCAGGCGGGGGCCTGGCTTTTGCCAGTGCCGCTTTCAGATTTTAACCAACGCTATAAAACACCTAACCGAATTATTTAACCCAAATTAAAACGTTATGAACCTCCCTATCAAACAACTTGCTTTCTTTTTATTACTTGGCATCGTGGCAGTTTCCTGTCAGAAACAGGAAACCCTGGAACAGCGCGGCCCTGACATCAGCTCCAATCAGGCGATCACGGATGAGCCTCCTTTAGATCGTTACGATATTTCAAGACTCACATCCCAAAATACCTCTGACAGGAATGTCCCAAACAACGCAACACTCTCACAGCATTTTCAAAACTGGCTTAATGCCAACGGTTATGGCAGTTATAATTTTTCGCGCAGCGATATTGAAGGAGACAGCTACGGCGGAAAGGTCAGCAGCAGCACCCCGGTCACCAAACAACCGGTGATTTTCATTCACGGCAACAGCGATAAGGCTGTCGGAAACGTTTATGGACAAAGCGGATGGACCAGTTCCCTGAATTATTTTCTCGATCAGGGATACAACCAGGCCGAGCTTTATGCCATAACCTGGGGTGATGCTAATCCGTTCAGTTCTGCTAATAACTACCACTCTAAAGCTAATGTAACGAGAATCCGTGCTTTTATCGAAGCTGTGCTCAGTTACACCGGGGCTTCCAAGGTGGATATTATCTCCCATTCTATGGGAGTTACCCTTTGCCGTAAAGCTGTTAAAGGCGGGTACGGCTATGACCCTAACGACGGAGGATCTTACTACGTAGGTTCATCCATCACCGGCTCTGTCGATGCCTTTGTAGGCATTGCAGGTGCCAATCAGGGGCTCACCAATTGCTATTACGCCAGTTCAACACCCACTTGCGATGATGTCAACGGCTTCTATCCTGGTTA
>QQUB01000062.1 GCA_008501835.1 Bacteroidota bacterium | reverse complement strand
ATAGTTCTTATACCAACAACTTATTTCCTCCGATTAATGATAAACTTACCTCACAATGGCCACATCGCCCTGGAACAGCGCAATTCTACCATCGGACAGTTCAATTTCGGCTATCCATGTAAAAACAGCCGGGTTTAGATATTTGCCTCTGAATGTGCCGTCCCAGCCAATATTGGGATCATTGGGCAGGAAATCTTCTACATAAAAGACATTGGCTCCCCAGCGATCAAACACCTGAAAAGATTTGATTCTTTTGATGTTGGTCTCTGCAGCATAAATGCTCAACAGGTCATTAATACCATCTCCATTTGGAGAAAAGGCATTAGGAACAAAAACAGAAATCCTGCGATCTACAAACAATGTCGTAAATGCCTGGGCACTACAACCGTCCTGCGTAAAAAGCCTGATTGTATAGCTCGTGGTGTATTCCGGATTGGCTGTTGTTGTCAAGCAGTTGTCACAACTTAAGCTATCAGTAGGAGTCCAGATAATGGTATCAATCTCTGAGTTCGGAATATTGACCTGTGCTTCAAAACCGTAGGTTTCTCCCAGGATTATTTCTGCAATATTCTCTACATCAATGATGATTTCTTCTGGTTCATTAACCGTGAAGTTTTGAGGCCATTCACATCCATTGGCATCCTGTATTATGACTGAGTATTCACCTCCGCTGAGATTGCCAAACAATGCTGCTGTTGAGAAGTTTCCACCTCCGTCAAGTGAATATAGATAAGGAGATGTACCGCCGCTGGTCAGGATAGAAACATAACCATCTCCTAATCCAAAACAACTAACATCTTCAATCACTAACTCACCAAAAAGGTCTTCAGGTTCCGGAATTACTATTTCACCGGATACTTCACAGCCAAATTCATCTTCCACGGAAACCTGATAGGAACCTGCTGGAACATTGACGATATTCTGGAGAGCAGATTGATAATTATTTGGTCCCAGCCAAACAAAAGACGGGTTACTTGCTATTCCGTTTACCGTAACTCCGGCTGAACCTGTACTCTCCCCGAAACAATCAACACTATTTGCATCCAAATCAAGGGTGAATAAAGGACTGCTCTGTTCTAAATTCACAGATTCATTTATTAAACAGTCGTTCATATCCGTTACCGTAACGGTGTATTCTCCTACCACTAAACCGGATAGATCCTCCTCTGTAGAACCATTAGACCAATTGAATACATAAGGGCCAACACCTCCGGAAATAGTTAGGTCTATTGCCCCGTCATCATCATCGTCACAACTGATGTTTTGCGGGGATAATGAGGCTAACAGTGCCGTCGGTTGATCAATGGAAATACATTCCTGGGCCTCACAATTATTTCCATCAGTTACCGTCAGGCAGTATTGTCCCGCTGTCAGATTGGAAAGGTTTTGAGCCGTCGAACCATTGTCCCAATTGTAAGCGGGTGTACCGACTACTCCCATATTCGAAACAGTAATGCTGCCATTATTACCTCCAAAACAGGAAACATCCTGTTGCTGGGTTTCGAGGACAATCGGTTCCGGATCTTCCAAAGTTATCGAAAGCTCAACAAAGCAATCATTTTGATCCAGAACGGTAACGTTGAAATTCCCAGCTTGTAAATTATTGGCTAAAGCATTGTCGGGTAATCCATTGTCCCATGCATACGTGTATCCTTGAGTACCCCCTGAAGTAGTTATTTCGATTAAACCATCCGACGCTTCAAAACAAAGAGGGTTTGAAAATTCGGCGGAAGCCTCTAAAACTTCGGGCTGAGTTACTTCAAGGTTTGAAATCACTTCGCAAAGGTTCGCATCGGTTACGGTTACCGCATAATTTCCAGCGAGAAGATTTGTTGCCGTGGCGGTTATTTGTCCACCTGTCGAATTATCCCATTGGAATGCATAAGGCATGGTGCCGCCAGAGGTAATTACTGAGGCCGTACCGGTTGCATTACCAAAGCAGTCAACAAGAGTTGAATCAGTTTCCACATTTAGTTCAACAGGTTGAGAAATGGATATGATTTCTGAACTGAAGCAACCATTGACATCAGTGACCACCACTTCATAATCTCCCTGGGAGACGTTGACAAGAACAGAGTCACCGGGAACATTATCCCAGGAAAAGCTAAAGGGGGCAAAACCATTTTCAACGGCAACAGTAAGGCTTCCGTCATTGAATCCAAAACAGCTAATTTCAGATTCAACGACCGGGGTCAATGCAAGGGAGTCTGGTTGGGATATTTCAACAGTATAGAAAATTCCACAGTTGGCATCATCAGTTACCAAAACATCATAGGAGCCCGCTGCGAGATTTGAAAAAATTCCGCTTGTGTTTGTTTGTCCCAGCAGTTCATAAGTATATCCACCACCACTTCCTCCGATAGCTGAAAGGTTCATGTCTCCATCATTATCTCCAAAACAAGTTGCTGGTGTTGAGGAAACCAGGGAAGGAATAGGTGCGTCACAATCTGGAGTACTGCAGGTCAAAGAGGTAATTTGTCCTCCGCATTCATCAAATGCCTGGACCATAATTTCTATAGTATCCAAAGGCGAAAGTCCATCCAAAAGATGACCAAGTGTTCCGTCGTTTGGACTGATCCATCCTGCTTCGTTAATATTTACCTGATATCCTGAAGCACCTGATACTGATTCCCAACTGATATTTATACTATTAAGTGTGATCGAATCACAACTAACATCAGGAGCAGGTAAGGATGGAATAACTGCGATGGTGGTTGAATCCAGTGTTGAACAACCGTAGGAATCGGTCATAGTAAGAAAATAAGTGGTAGATTGTACGGGAAAAGCATCTGTTACCGGGCAATCATCACAGCTCAAGCCATTGTTGGTTTCCCAGTGATAACTCAGGTCAAGAATTGGACTGAAAGTGATGGACCAGTTCAACAAAGTTCCCACAAAACCATTCGCATCATCCTGAAGTACCAGTTGCCACGTACCGTTTATTTCCGAGCCATATAAGTCAGACCAGTCGCCTTCCGGCAAATAATTTCCCGTAAAGGGAGCACCTGTTCCTGCGGATCCGATTACTTGTGTTGCGTCTTCAGTAAAACACGTCCCAATGTAATCGTCGTTATTCAAACCGTTGTCAGTCGATAATTCCAAAATATTCCCGTTAGGGGCAATCAATAAAATATCAAGGTCATCCAGCCAGGTATGATCGATATCAAAACAAATGGATTCTATCATTCCCGGGCCCAGGATAGTGCTGCCAAATCCTGTTATGGGCATTTCGGAAACGACATTTACAAAAATGGGATCAATTACTACGTCAGCATTATTTTCGAATAGTGGTACCGGGAAATTGATTGGTAAGGTACCATCAATGCTTATTGTATCCCCTTCGCATATGGTAGTGTCTGGTTCAGGAAAAATGGGCGATTCCTCAATACCATAAGCAAGAGAGGTGGTGATTATGGAATCACAACCGTTGAATGCTGTAAGTGTATCGATATAAATACCGGCAGTGTTAACCTCAATTCCATCAGGCAGAACCACAGATTCGCCAGGACAAAGTTCATGGGTTACGGTAACCTTATTGGCTTCCTGAGCCAATTCACAGGCGAGGGCAAAGATGTTACAGATCAGTATGTCATTATTGTTATTGATTCCGCTACCCGCAGAGACAACCCCAGCACCTCCCGAACAAAAAATACCAATGTCACCCACAATGATATCATTGCTAACCAGATCCAAAACAACTGTAGGGTTATTGTTGGCGTCATGGGCGAGAACTTCATAGTCCGTGGCAGGCGGGGTAGAAGTGAACACCCCCTGAAATGATCCTCCCTGATTGAAAGAATTCAGACTTCCAAACGCTCCCTCAAAAATAGAATTCAGCGATGTTCCGGGAATTGGAGTATTTGGATTCACATTGGAATTGGTAGTAATGTATCCCCATAAATTGGCTTCCCCTTGGGTGGCGATGACCAGATTATTACTGCATAACAGAGACCAGTCATAAATATTCTGCAGAATCTCTTCCGGAATAAAGGATTGACTCAGGTCCATAATCTCTGTTCCCGGTTCAATAAAAACATTGGGGAGAAAAATAATATCACAGCCAGCATCATTGATTGCCTGAACACTGGAAACATCTTCCAGTTCTATGAGTTCGAGCTCACAATCCACGATACCGTCCGGGCCAAAATTATCGGGAGAGGTGAGTTTGGCTGTCAGGGCATTTACCATAAATGTTCCATCAAGGGAGTATCCAAAACAAGTTCCAAGGTTCGAACCGCAATAATCGGCTCCGGAAAGGTAACACAGATCTACTTCTTCGTCTACATCACAGCAGTTTTGGGCTGTAAGGGAAAAGTTAATGGTAAAAATCAGGATAAAAATACTAACGATTCTTATCCATGGAAAACCTATTTGAGAGCAAAAAATATGGTTTTTGTAATTAGCGGAATGGAATTGGCTGACACGCATGTTGGGTGTAATATTTTTCTGTGATTTAGGTTAAAGTCTTGAAAAAATATCGAAAAATAAGGAACTTGATTAAATATGCACTATTAATGAAAGTAAATTTATCATTTGCCTTACTAAAGGATTGTATACCCCAAACACTTACTTAAATCGTATCCCAACCCTCAACCCAAACAAAAATACCCTCCGGTTCAAAGATGCATCCCGGGATATCCCTAAAGTATTCACCTTGAAATTTGGGCAAATGATTAATTTCATATTTTCAGACAATCTTCGTTCCCAGCCAAGACCCAAAGAGGCGTTCAGATTAAAACTTCGATAATCTGTGGATTCATTTTCCTCCACTTCCCTCCAGGAGCTATCTTCTTCATAATGCACGGTAATAATCTTATTTGAAAAATTATAGGCAGGTGATAATCCGAAGTGCAGGAATAGCTTTTTCTCAGGAGCTTTCCCAAAGTAATTTGTCAACCATAGTGGAACCTCCAGAAAATGATTTTTATAAATAAATCGGCCTGACTCAGGTA
>QQUB01000583.1 GCA_008501835.1 Bacteroidota bacterium | reverse complement strand
CAATTCCATCAAAATCTCCGTCCAGTTGATCATTTACCTCCTGCAATTCCTTGGAAGGTATATAACTGGAATGGGGATCTAATTCTTCCAGAATACTCTGAATAGCAATATCTGTTAATTCTTCCTTATCAACTTCATCCACATACCTCGCCTCTACATACCTGATCAGTTCCTCTACTCTACCTGAACTACCAACAAAAGCATTTCCTGCTTCCTCATCGTCAATGACCATAACCGGCCCTGATTTTTGCAACTGCAATCCAATAATCATCCCACCGACCAATGCTACGGCAAGCAATAAAGGTGTCCAGATTTTCAAACCACCAGGAGTATTACCTGTTAACTTTTCCATTAAAATGTAATATTTTTAAGCGCCGAAAGATACAAACTTCCGCAGATTAAACCCTAAATCTAACAAGTGTTAAACGATTTCCAACCAATATAGATTGATCAAAGGCACTTTTATTTTTGTTCCTTCCTCTTTTAATCACCAAATTGGTTCAAGTGGTTCAATGTTCAAGTAGTTCAAATAGTTCCAGACGCAAGTCATAATTATTGGTAGCAACTTTTTTGTAACGACTGGATCTTCATTCAAAACCGTAGGCCGTAAACCGTCAGCCCTGGCTGTTATCGGGATTAGGCTCCTCCGGAGCCAGAATGATTGGTTCTTTAAAATGTAAAACTTCTTTATTCTTCATTGAACGTACAATACCTGCCTCCCTTCGTCAGCAGGCGAGGTTCGAAATTCTTCCAACTTTCCAGACCTTTTTGGGAAATTTACGAATCAAAGAAAATGGCTGATTTTAAGACAATTAAAATTGAGACAAGCTCTAAATCCAGCTTAAAAAATCCAAGCAAAAAAGATACCTATTCTCAAAAAACAAAAGGTTTTCCGGCAAATAATTATTCATATGAAACCAAAAAGCTACTTTTGTTAAAATTTTTTAAATATTCGCCCATTTTTCAAAACCCTTTAATCTTATGCATAAAGAAAAGCACCTCGACGATCTGGACAAGAAGATTTTGTCGATACTCATGGAAAATGCAAAACGGGCCTACAGCGAAATCGGTCAACAACTTTATGTTTCCGGAGGTACCATACATGTCAGAATGAAGAAAATGGAGGAAATGGGCCTGGTCAAGGGATACAACCTCGTCGTAGATCACAACAAATTGGGTTACGATATCGTAGCTTTTCTCGGCATTTATCTGGACAAAAGCTCCCTGTTTGATGAAGTATCGGATGAATTGAAAAAAATTCCTGAAGTAGTTGGAGCTCATTACACAACAGGCCAGTACAGCATCTTTGCCAAGATCGTTTGCAGAGATACCAACCATTTGAAGGATTTACTGCACGATAAAATCCAAAAGATCAATGGGGTTCAACGAACCGAAACCTTTATTTCTCTTGAGGAAAGTATTGACAGACCTATTCAGTTGATCGAAGAAGAAGATTGATTGGTAACGATTGAATGAAAAAAGAAAAAATGAACCGTAATATTTACGATCCGGAAAATCCCAAAACCAAAAAACAATTAAAAGATCTGAGGACACCCTGGAAACTATGGCTTTATTTTTTTAAACACCTGCCTTCCGTCCTCTTTTTTGGTGTTCGGCTAAAATCCCTCACTCCCTATAAAGCCGAAGTCACAGTTCCCTTCAAATGGCGAACGCAAAACCCATTTCGATCCATATATGCCGGTGCACAATTCGCTGCAGCTGAATTATCAAACGGCCTGATTGCAGGTCACTTGATATATGGTAGAGGAAAAATGGCCATGTTAATCACCAAAGTCGAAATTGAATATGTCAAAAAGGCTACCAGCCTGACTACGTTTACCTGTGAGGAAGGGCAAAAACTCATGGACGGCATCCAAAAGGCAATAGACCTGGGAGAACCGCAGGAAGTTACCGTTTTGACTACAGGTACACAGAAGGACGGTGAAGTGGTTTCAAGAATGTGGTTTACCTGGTCCTTTAAGATGAGGGATTAGATTTTCTTATTAATCCACATATTTTTCATGTAGTGCCTCAATAGGAGCATTTTTGTCGTGTTCATGAATATGCTTGTGCCAAACCGTAAGTTTATTCAGAATGGCCAGGGCCTCTGTTAATTCATCGGGTTGCAAATTGCCCTTGATTATTTCGGACACTTTATACATTTCATCAAACGCTAAAAATATTTCCCGCTTTCCTGCCTCCGTTAAAGCCACTCGTTTGGCACGCCCATCATACTCGTCCTTATATTCATGAATCAATCCATTCTTAATAAGTCGTTTGATGATCTCACTTCCACTCGACATTTCCATCATGTGTTCGCTTATCAACTCATTTTTCAACAAACTACCTTCCTTTAAAAGCGTAGCCAAAAAGCCAAACTCATCAATAGTATTAAAGGCAGTCTTTGAAAAGGCTTTTTTCAGGTAATGTTTGGCAAAACGAAACAAGCCGGTTAACAATACTGAGAATTCGACCTCCGGTATGGAACGAAAATTCATAAAGTTCTCCTTTCTGTATGTTGCCGGCTCCGCGGAAGATTCACTTTCCACACTATATACCTTGTCCTTCAGGAAAAAAGCAAAGGCTTTTATTCCTCCTTCCCCACCCTGTTTTTCAAAGGCTTCCACATGATCCAAAAGGTCTCTTATCAACTGAAAATTATTCGACATTGAACTTTTTTTTAAAATTTTACTACAAAAATATAGCATTTAATTGAAAAATGCATTAGTTTTGTGGAAGAATTTGACAAAAAGATTAAACAAAAGTAAAAAAATCAAAATATTCTAGTGAAAATGAGATCATCCATATTAACCCTTTTACTCTTATTTATTGCAGGTTTGGCCATCGGTCAGGGAATGGCATCTGTTTCCGGTATCATTATGGACGCCAACAATAACGAACCTATCCCATTTGCAAATATACTTGTTGAGGATAGTGAAAAAGGAACCACCTCAGATATTGACGGACGTTTCAAGATTGAAAATGTGGCTCCGGGGTTCATCAACCTGATTGTATCTTTTATCGGATATGATACCAAAATCAGCCAGGACGTAAATGTTAGCAGTACCAACGCACCCTTTGTAGAAATAAAACTACAGCCAAGCCAGGCGGTACTTGAAGAGGTAGTTGTCACCGTTGACAGATTTGAAAAAAGAGCAGAAGCCCCCATCTCGATGCAAAGTATCGGTTTAAAAGAAATTGAAAGCAACCCCGGTAGTAACCGGGACATTTCCAGGGTAATTCAATCATTCCCGGGGGTAGGTTCCACACCTGCTTTCAGAAATGATGTACTTATCAGAGGAGGTGGCCCAAGTGAAAACCGTTTCTTTTTAGACGGGATCGAAATTCCGGTATTGAATCACTTTTCTACGCAAGGTGCTTCCGGTGGGCCAGTGGGCATTATCAATGCAGACTTTATTCAATCAGTAGATTTTTATTCCGGATCATTTCCGGCTGCTAAATACAATGCACTAAGCGGCGTGTTAGATTTCACTCAAAAAGAGGGCAGTAAAGACAGAACGAATATTCAGGCAGCTTTAGGTGCCAGTGAATCTTCCCTCACCCTTGACGGACCTCTTGGAGATAAGACCAGTTACATTTTTTCTGTCAGAAGGTCTTATCTCCAGTTTTTGTTCAAGGCTCTCGAACTGCCTTTTCTTCCGACATTTAATGATTATCAATTTAAGATTAAAACGAATTTTGATTCAAAAAACCAACTGACCATCATCAGTTTAGGATCATTGGATCGTTTGTCACTGAATGATAACATCGAAAACCCTGATCCTTCACAAGAATTCATTCTAACCCAAATCCCCATCAACAACCAGTGGAGTTATACCATTGGCGCCAACTACAAAAGGTTCTTTGACAAAGGTTTTCACACCTTTATATTGAGCCGGAACATGCTGGACAATGAATTTTACAAATACCCTGATAATGACGAATCACTCCCAAGAAGTTTTGATTACAAATCAGAGGAGATCGAAAACAAATTCAGGTATGAACTGACCGTAAACGACAATGATATTAAATACACTGTCAGTGCCAATCTGGAGAGAGCCAAATATTTCAACACAACTGCGCAGCAACTCGTAGTGAACGACAGTTTGGTGAACTTCGATTACAGCTCTTCCCTGAAACTGATCAAATACGGGCTTTCAGCTCAGGCTTCCAAAAGGTTCTTCGACAACAGGTTTCTCGTTTCTTTAGGTGTCAGAGCAGATGCAAATAATTACAACGATGAAATGAATAATCTGCTGAAGCAATTATCCCCAAGATTAGCCTTGTCTTACTCCCTTACGGACAAATCAAAGATCACGGCAGGTGTAGGAAGATACTTCCAATTGCCAGCATATACCACGCTTGGAATTCGAAACAGTGAGGGGCAGTTGAGCAACCTCGAATCTGCCAGATACATTGGAGCCAACCACTTCAATCTTGGAACGGAATACAGATTTTCCAGAGCTGCACTGGTTTCTATTGAAGGATTCTACAAAGATTATTTCCAGTACCCAATTGATTTGATTACCGGAGCGAGTCTGGCCAACCAGGGAGCTGAATACAGCAGTATTGCCGGAGCTTCTCCTGCTACTTTCACCGGTAAGGGACAGGCAGTTGGGTTTGAGGTCCTCAACAGAATCAACCTGAAGAAATTTTCTCTCCTGGCCTCCTACACTTATTTCGTCAGCCAGTTCAGTAACCTTGAAGAGGAATTTATCGCTTCTTCCTGGGACAGCCGACACCTGCTTACCATTACCGGAACAAAAGACTTTAAAAACAACTGGCGGGCAGGATTCAAGTGGAGATTTGTTGGTGGTTTACCTTATACGCCCTTTGACCTGGAAACCTCAGCCAACATAATGGCCTGGAACGCTCGCGTACAAGCATACCCGGATTTTGAACAGTTGAACTCGGAGCGCTTATCGCCTTTCCACCAATTGGACCTGAGGATCGA
>QQUB01000211.1 GCA_008501835.1 Bacteroidota bacterium | reverse complement strand
ACATCAGATTCAGCTTCAGAGAGTTCTGTGGCGATCATTTGTATTCTTTCATTGATCAGGTCAATTGAATTTTCATAGACCTGGTTTTTTTCATCAATGGTACTGTTGTTATAGGCTACGATGAGTTCTCTCAAAATATCATGGGCTCTTTCGGGGGAAGAATCTTTTATGGTTAAACTTAGCGTACTCGATTCTTTACCGACAATGGCGATTTCCAATGCATCAAGGAGTTCCAGTGCTCGTTGTCTGTGGTTGGATACATAGATAGATAGTGGAGTAATTAGGTTTTCACTCCTTTTTCTGGAAAGCGTTAGTTTTCCAGTCGGGAGAAATAGTACTTTCCCGAACTCCCCGGTATAGATTTGACCTTTATAGTCTAATAAATACCTGCCGGTTTTATCTGTCTGTAGTACACCTGAGAAGGTTTTACCAGGTTTATGAGGTTGCCAGTCAAGAACCTCAACTGGTGTATCATTGTAAAGGTCCACTTTTCTAAGACCGATCCGGGTGATGTATCTGTTTTGAAGGTTTAATTTTTCCACAACTGCCATCATAAGCGGAGTTGATTGCAAAACCAACATTTCATTTTCCAGATTTTTCATTTTACTTCCCAGACCAAGTTCGTTAAACAAACCTTCCTCACTCAGCTGGCCTGATTTTTCATCATCCTTGATAAGTACCAGGGTTTCTGCCTTATATTTTGGGGGAGTTTTTTTCAGGTAAAAATAGGCCAGGCCTATTACCATAGGAAAGATGATGGCAAAGACATACCAATACCTCAGAGCCTCACCCAGAAGTTGTCGAATATTAAACTTTTCATCTTGCATAGGAATGTCGTTTTCGTGAAAAAGCTATAACAGGTTGGGGTTTCGTTTAATTGGCCAAAGAGGTACCTAATACAAAGGTTATCAAACTGACCAAGGGTATTAATACTCCAGAGTATCGTTGGAGAAAATCTCCTTGTGTTGCGTATTGTTTGGCACGCAGGGGTTCTACGTAAACTATGTCATTCGGACTCAGATAGAAGCAGGGCGATTCGAATATGGTGGCATCTTGGGTGTTGATTCGGTTAAAGGCTCTTTCCCCTTCCCGTTCCCTGATTACCAGCACCGCATTTCTGCGGGCGTATGGTGTGAAATCCCCGGCCATTCCAATAGCCTCCAATATGGTTAGCCTTTCGTTAGG
The DNA here is from genome assembly GCA_008501835.1 of Bacteroidota bacterium. Classification (GTDB taxonomy): domain Bacteria; phylum Bacteroidota; class Bacteroidia; order Chitinophagales; family Saprospiraceae; genus BCD1. The sequence goes on along the minus strand of QQUB01000211.1, from coordinate 3,777 downwards.
AATGATATAGGTATTGGGGCGGTTTATCTCTCCAAGCAATGTAACTCTGAAATTCATGAACCTGACCTGTATGGAAGCATCCGGAATGAATTGAACCAGACTGTCGGTCAGGTTCTGACGTAATTGTAGAATGGTTTTACCTTCTGCTTTAACGGCTCCCAGGAATGGCAAATAAATATTGCCTTCTTCATCTACACGATATCCTTCCTGGGTACCCAGAGCTCTTTCACCGGCTGCAGCAGTAGATTCAGTTCTGTTGTAAAATGCGATGACGGTTTCAGGGTTCCGGCTGGCAACATTGATACTTAAAATATCATCCGTTCTAATGGTCAGGACCGGAAGACTGTCAATTATCATGGCCTGATCCTGCATTTCGGTTAGCATCATCATTTCTGTGTGTTTGACACTTCCGCATCCTAGCTGAAAAAGGCTGTAGAAAACTAAAGCAGAAAAATAAAACCAGAAATTTTTCATGGGAATAAATCATTAATTAGTCAATAAGTCAGATTCTATTGTTGGAGCGTAGTAGGTGGCATTATCCCGGTGAAATGGATGTTTACTGGCTGGCAATAAAGCCAGAGGATGGAAGCTGTCTGTAATGCCGACAGGTCTTTCGTTTCGGATGTCATAGGCTATTTTGATGGCTTTTTCAGCATCCTCCAATCCGTAACCACGTCCATCAATAATAGCTTCATAACTCCTGGTATGAAGGTCTGTGAATCCCTGACTGAATTCTACCTCTTTGTCATCAATGGTAATTGACCGGAATGTTCGCATCCCTCGTTCTTTTACTGAGGAAGGCAAAGTATCATAATTGATACTCAGGAACCATCGGATCCGTGCTTTTTCCAACTCCATAAAACCAGCCGCCCTGTCATGGGTATGAATGTGTACGATATTTTCTCTTACATCCCCAAATATCCAACTGAGCATATCAAAGAAATGAATGCCAATATTGGTCGCAATACCTCCTGACTTTTCAAGGCTTCCTTTCCAGCTGGTATAGTACCAGTTACCTCTGGAGGTAATGTAGGTGAGATCTACATCGTAGATTTTTCCTTTGGGAGAACTGTCAACCATCTTTTTAAGTTGCTGAATGGCAGGATGAAGCCTCAACTGAAGAATGGTGTGAATACGTTTTCCACTTTCCTCTTCAAGTTGGTGTAATGCTTCAATGTTCCGTGGAGTGAGCATAAGTGGCTTTTCACAAATAACATGGGCTCCAACCCTCAAACCAAAACGAATATGAGCATCATGAAGGTAATTAGGAGTACAAACCGATACGTAATCCAGCGGTTCTCCGCCTCGTATTAGTTTACAGACATGTCGGTCAAACCTTTCAAATTCTGTAAAAAAGGCTGCTTGAGGGAAATAACTGTCAATGATACCTACAGAATCAGCCTTGTCAAGGGCAACTATGAGGCTATTTCCTGTTTCCATAATGGCACGCATATGACGGGGAGCTATGTATCCGGCAGCTCCGATCAGGGCGAAATTGTTCATAATTGTAATTTTAAGGTGAGTATTTTACCAGGATTTTCGCGGGAAGTCGAAAACCCAAAAATTGTAAGCCTGTAAAATCTAATTTTAAGTGAAGTGTGTCTGGAATACTGACACTACTTTTAGAGAGGAGAAAATCCCTTATATATAAAATGGGGCTCCGCCTCTGATAAGTCGAAGTTGACTTATTTGAAATTGAGTTTTTTCAGATGTTTGTTCCCTATTGATCATCTAGTAAATGATCAAAAATGAATATCCAGGACGCTTATATTGGGTTGACCGGCCTGGTATTGGTATATAGTTTGCGCAGTAGCTTTTGATCAATTTGCATGCGCAATGAGTATCCTGTCTGGGTCAGTTCAATCAGGAAATTTTTATTCTGGTCCGTGGCCATTAATATTCCTTGAAGACCTGTCAGGTTCCCGCCAATAATTTCAACCTTATCTCCAACGAGATAACGGTTTGGCTCGGCTTCAATATCGATTCCTTCTCCCATTATTCTTTTTATCAGCAGGATCTCGTTTTCAGGAATGGAAATTAATTGGTTGGAAAGTCTGACAAAATTGACAACATCGGGTGTTTTTAGTACCGTTAGATATTGTTTCCTGGTAATTTTGGTGAAAATGTAACAACTGATTAATGGAATTTCCACCTCGCGTATTTTTCTGGTATATTGGCGGACGTATTTTTTGAGAGGAAGATAAACCTCAATGTCATTTTCCTGCAACCTGTCACGCACTAGTTTTTCTCTTTTGTATTTTACATACACAGCAAACCACCTTGGGTCATTTAGAGTTAAACCATATTTATTTTTTAGTTCCATTTGTTCATATTTCACAATTCCTCATTATTTACCACAGTAGCGAAGGGGTAATGGGGACGGTAAAATTGTTTCGGTGCGAAAAAATGGAGGGGACTGACGAGAAGGTCTAAACAATTGAAATAAATTCAAGTCACGTGTTTCAGGTTTCAAGTTTCGTTTTACAAGTTGATCAATTGAAAAATCAATTATAGTGATTGGACTCGTAATACGTTCCTGGAAACTCGCATTTTAGTTTAATAAGCGTTTGTTCATCAGCATCTTTTTCAATCAACCCGTAAAAGGATCAAAAAGGTAATTGGTTGAAGGAAACCTTTCTCAAGGAGAACCTCAAAATGCCTAAACTATTAAAATAAATTTAGGGACAAAGGGTGAGCAATGACTTGAAACGGGTGGACTGTATGATTTGAAAGGGAGGGTATATGTTTACTACGCTGACAAATGTATAGGTAATTTCAATAATAGTCAATTTCACTTAATGAAATTCTGTAATTTGTTTGATGTTCAACAGCATGTTTTACTCATTCTATGACTTTTAGCACATAAGAACGTGATGTTTATCAAATTAATGAATGTTTTTTCTGATAATGTCAAAAGTGTACTGGTTGTTTCACTACAAATCTACGACAAAGAAGGGCTGTTCTTAAAAAACGTTTTACCAGATAAACATTTTGAAAATGATTTTTATAAATTTATGCGCACTTCGGATGGCTTGTCAAATCCTGTGAATTTATCAGGAGTAGCTTTTCATCCACTTATTTACTGAAAAGTATTACGAAACAAAACCGCCAAAACTGGCTTAAACAACAAGATTATGGGATTTAGTACAATAGACTATATCGTTTTTATCGGTTATGCTATTTTTATTGTTTCCCTCGGTTTATGGGTTTCCCGTAAAGGAGGAAAATCTACGGAAGATTATTTTCTGGCAAGTAAATCTTTGCCCTGGTGGGCCATCGGTGCTTCGCTGATTGCCGCAAATATTTCAGCAGAGCAATTTATAGGAATGTCCGGCTCCGGTTTTGCGATCGGACTTGCTATTGCTTCCTATGAATGGATGGCTGCTATTACCTTGATTATTGTAGGTAAATACTTCTTGCCGATCTTTATAAAACAGGGACTTTACACCATTCCGGAGTTTGTGGAGAAAAGGTATGGGACTAACCTGAAAACCATTCTTGCAGTTTTCTGGATCGCTTTATTCATTTTTGTGAATTTGACTTCTGTGCTTTATCTCGGAGCTAAGGCTCTTGATACCATTATTGGAGATGGAACCGGAGGTTTGATGATGACAGCCATAATTGGACTGGCTCTGTTCGCAGCTGCTTATTCTTTATGGGGTGGTTTATCAGCTGTTGCCTGGACGGATGTTGTTCAGGTGGTATTGCTTATTATTGGTGGATTGATTACCACCTTTATTGCGTTAAACCATGTATCTGATGGTGAAGGAATATTTG
>QQUB01000455.1 GCA_008501835.1 Bacteroidota bacterium | reverse complement strand
ATTGGGTTTTAGCATTAGCCTCTTTGCCCAATCCGGTAGTATTAGCAATGTTCAATTTATCAGTGAAACGGACCAGGCTATCCAGTTGAAATTTCAATTGGATGGATTTACCACCAAAACGGTTCAAACTGCCAACGGAGAAGCCGTAATTATTAATATTGACGAAGGAACTTCCTTGTTGAAAAAAGGCGCTCCTGACCTGCCAAAACTGACGGCCTCAGTCATCATTCCAGATAAAACCAATACTGGTGTGAGAATCGTTTCTTCCTCTTTCGAGGATTATCCTAACATTGAAGTGGCACCTTCCAAGGGTAACCTGTATCGAAATGTAGATCCTGCAACGGTTCCTTTTGAATACAGCCCGATTTATGAAGAAAATGAATTCTTCCCAAAAGATCTCGCCAGCTTAAGGTCTCCTTTCGTTTTCCGTGATTTCCGCGGACAAACGGTTATCGTGAACCCGGTACAATACAATCCGGTAACCAATACCCTCAGGGTATATTCAGAGATCGTTGTGGAGATTGTCAACGTCGAAGGACAAGCTATTAACACCATAAACAGGACTAATGGAAAACCAGCGGTTGCCAGTCAGTTTGAGAACCTTTATGGAAACAGGTTTGTCAACTACGGCCAGCAGCAAGATCGCTATGATCGTGTTGATGAGTTGGGAAATATGCTGATCATAACAGATGAAGAATACGAAGAAGCTATCAGGCCTTTCGTGGCCTGGAAACAGCAAAAAGGTATCAAAACAGAAGTGGTGATGTTGAGTGAGATCGGCGAAACGGCAGAAGACGTAAGTAATTACGTAGCCGATTATTATGCAGAAAACGGGCTGACTTTCCTGCTTCTTATCGGAGATGAAAGCCAGGTACCTTCTACCTTCGTATCCAACGGTGGCGGTGACGGATATTGTGATAATTGTTATGGATACATTGAGGGTAATGACCACTACCCGGAGTTATTCGTGGGAAGACTACCCTCCCACGATCTTGAAGAACTCATTCCTATGTTGGATAAGACCATGGAATACGAGATCAATCCGGACACTACGCAGGGTAACTGGTTTGGAACTGCTCTTGGTGCAGGTTCCAATGAAGGCCCCGGTGATGACGGTGAGTACGATTATGAGCATTTGAACAACATTAAGATCGAACTGCTCGATTACACCTACGAGCGTGTGTACGAATTTTATGATGGCACCCAAGCCTCATCATCTCCGGCTCCGGAAGACTCTATTTCCGTCGATCAAAACGGTAATCCTTCTTCTGCAGACATTTCTGAAGCGGTCAATACGGGTATTAGCTTATACAATTATGTAGGCCACGGAGATCACTCCATTCTGGTTTCAGGTAATTTCACCAACAATTCAATCAATAATCTGACCAATTCAGGAAAATATCCTTTCCTGATCGCTGTAGCTTGCTGTGTCGGTGATTTTGATGAAACTTACGGAAACGGTGATTGTTTAGGTGAGCGCTGGATCAAAGCAACCGACAACACCACCGGTGCGCCGACAGGAGGAATCGGAGGTACTTTTTCCAGTGTACTTCAAAGCTGGTCACCTCCAATGGAAGGTCAGGATGAGATGAACAAACTGATTACTGAAAATGCTATTTACAATATTCGCCACACCCTCGGTGGCATCCTCATTCATGGTGGAGGTTCGATGATCGACAACTATGGTAACGGAGGAAATGAAATGATGGACACCTGGAATTTGTTCGGTGATCCGTCCGTAGAATTGAGAACAGCTTTCCCTCTGGGAATGCAGGTTGCTCACCAGGAAAGTGTTTTCATCGGCACGCCCGAGATCATCGTCAATTGCGATGTGGAAGAAGCTTTGATTGGGTTGTATTATCAGGATGATTATCTTGGTTCTGCACTGGTGGAAAACGGTGTAGCAACTATTCCTGTTGAAAGCCTTCATATTCCAGGAGAAATTACTGTTACGGCAAGTGCTCATAACAGAATCCCATACCAGGGTATGATTCAGGTAGTTCCTGCTCAGGGTGCCTTTGTTATTTTGAATGATTATCAAATTGACGATAGCACAGGAAATGCTAATGACGAAGTGGATTATGCCGAGACCATCCGGTTGGATGTAAATCTAGCCAATGTTGGGTTGGAAATTGCCCCTGGAGTTGTAGCTACGCTATCAACCGAGGACGAGTTGATCAATGTTCTCAATGGTGAAGCTACCTGGGGAGACCTGGAAGACAGTACGGACATGACGCTGATCGCTGCTTACGAATTTGAGGTTTCCGACGATATCGAGGATGGTCATTTTGTGGATTTCCTTTTGGAAATAACATCTGACACCAATAGCTGGACCGGGCATATTTATGCAGAGGTTTTGGCTCCTGAACTCAAAGTAGGGGAAGCATCCATTGATGATTCTGCTTCAGGAAATGGTAACGGCCGACTAGAGAGTGGTGAAGTGGTTATGCTCAGCCTTCCTTCCTTAAATGAAGGGCACAGTGATTCTCCGGATGCTGTTGGAACATTGAGTACTTCGAGTCCATACCTGACCATTTTAGGCAATGATAATATTGACCTGGGGTCCATTGCCTGGGACAGTGAGGCCATGGCTGATTTTACGCTGGAGATAGCCAACCAGGTTCCAAACGGAGCTACAGCAGAACTTGTTTATGAAGTGGTGGCGGGCAATTATACGGCACAAACCACCATTACGGTTTCCATGAACCTTATTGTAGAAGATTGGGAGTCCAGTACTTTTGAAACTTTCGAATGGCAGAATGAATCCAATTCTCCATGGTTCATTTCAACCAATGATCCTTACAATGGAGAATACTGCTCAGAATCCGGAGACATTGCCAACAATCAATCGACCGAACTGACCATTGAACTGGACGTCACCCAGGAAGGATACGTAGGGTTTTATCGTAAGACTTCCACAGAGGCGGATTGGGATTATCTTTATTTCCTGATCGATGACGAAGAGCTGGCCGAATGGAGTGGTGAAGAAGCATGGGAATACTTCGAATTCCCTATCGATACAGGTATGCATACCGTTACCTGGATATATGTAAAAGATCAGTGGGTTTCCAGTGGTCAGGATGCTGCATGGGTGGATGAGATCATTCTTCCTCCACATGAGGTGGAAGATACTACAACCACAAGTACCAATGATCTTGAACTGGCCAATGTCCAGTTTGGCGTATCACCAAATCCAACCCATGACAATGCCATTGTACAACTCGACCTGGAAGAAACCACCAGCGTTGATATTTCCCTGATGAATGCTCAGGGTATTAAATTGAGGCAGTTAGTCAATGACTCTCTCGTAGCTTCGAGACATACTTTCAAGCTAGAAATGGAACAATTGCCGACAGGAGTATATTTTGTCGTGCTGAAATCGGGAGAAAGTATTATGGTGAGAAAGGTGATGAAGGAGTAGAACAACTGTACCCCGCTGGCGGGGGTCAAATTTGACACAGGAAAGATAACTGGCGAAGAAATTTTCTTTGTCAAATTTGGGGGTGGAAATACTATCCGGGTATTCCACCCCCGATTTTATTTTAGTCAAAAAAATTCATTTTCTGACTAAAAACCGACCCCGCCAGCGGGGTACACCTTTACTCTTCCTCTCTCAATTTATCCCTTACAGTCATCAGCGCATACCCCAACAAATTCTTTCCTCTCCAGTTTTGAGGATATTCTATGCCTTCATCTCCTGCCTTCATTCCAATGCCCCATATCTGATCATACGGACTGGCTTCTACCAGAATTCGATCACCGGTTCCAAAGAGGAACGCTTTCAGATCATCATGCTGGGTGAATTTGAGGTAATTGCCGTTTTGGACTATCGGTTCGCAATGTTCAGCCCAGATGGGATATCAAAACCTTTGACCATTCTACCCAGTTTCTTGGCTTCAGGAGCTGTTTTGGACTCGAGGATACGGTCCAGGATTTCCTGGTCGTTGAACAGTCTGGCCTTTTCAGCCATCATCCAGTGTTCGGCAGTCGGGTAATGGATACCCTTCCAGGTGAAGCCTCTTTCAAACCATTGGCTAAAACAGGACTTTCCAATACTTCCATCCTTTAGAGGGCGGTGCCCCCAGAAAAAAATATATTTTGGCGTAAGCCCATTTCTTATTTGACCTTCGAGCCATTCATTATTGTATATCATTTGGAACAGGTTTTTTCACAATTCAAAACCAAGATACCATCATTTTAGTTCCTCACAGACTCGCGTGAATTGTACCTGTATTGCTGGATGCCAAATAGTCCTACGATCAGTGCAACAATGATAATTACTACATAGGCACCTGTGGTCAAACCGAATGGGCGAAAAACACATAACAAAGCACTGCCCAATACCCAGCCTGCATCCGCAATACTGATACTGTTCACCTGTTTTTCATCAACTGGCTCTTGTTTGGAAACCAGGAACACGAATCCTCCAAATATTAATAATCCCACAGCCAATACCGGAAGGACATAGGCGTTTTCAAAACCAAAAAATCCCTGGAGAAACCGGTTACCAAATATTAAGACCAAGCCGGAAAAAGCTGAAAAAGTCGCATTGGCTCTAAGCCACCATTTTAATTCATTCATTGTTCAAATTTTTAAAAAGTTGCGGATTACATGTTTCGCGTTACCTGTTATCCATTTTTTATAAAAGTGGTCCATTTCCCATTCCGATAACAAGATGAAACATTGAAAACTCAACAATAATGATCATACTCGCAACACGTATCTCGTAATCCGCAACTTTGGATAGTCAATATTTCGAAAGCAAAATTAATCGCGTAAAAAGTCAATCAATTGAGAAAATGCGCCAATCGATTGATATTTTGCGACACAGCCTTTTTTTAAACTGTTTGATTGCTTTAAATTGGGATATGGAAAAAATGATTGCCAAATCACTTTTGATTAATCTTATTGGATTTGCGAAGGAAAGAGGTGTAGAACTTTCCGGTGTATTGTCCAGATTGAA